>NZ_VOYN01000049.1:0-23986 GCF_013420275.1 Acinetobacter sp. YH01020 | reverse complement strand
TTCCATTTTAGAGATTTGTTTAAGATAAGATATAACTCATTGAGATGTGTCATAGTATTCGTCGTTAGAAAACAATTATTGTGACATTATTTCAATGAGTTATCTATTTTTGTCGTGTACAGAGTATTATTTTAAAAGAACCATTGAATGGCACGCGTTTGAGTGGATCTGTACGTGCTGGTTATGGCCTAACCAAGTCAAATACACGTGAAGAAGAACGCACCAATTTAAACTTTCAAATGGATGGTCGATCAGACCCTTAGATTTATAGTTTATCTGGGAGCCAAATGTGGAATGATTCAGATACACTCACCCGTACACAAGATGCAACTGGAACGAAAACTCAAAAACGCATCACCAATCGTACGTCGCAAATGTTGACCCCACGTGTTGAATATCAACTTGATGATCAACAAAAACTGGTCGCTGAAATGTTTTATCGCAACAATGAAAGCGAAGGCACAAGTGGCTCCCAAGTCCAAAAAGATAAAAATGACAGTATTCGACTCAACACACGATATGAGCGTAAAGACCAAGGTAGTTCCGACAAAATTCGCTTATCAATTGAGCAGCAAAATGAAACAGAATTAACAGAGTATAGAGATTCCCAATCATATATTGATGAACAAATTAATGAATTTGGCTTGGGCTACGACGGTGTCCGAAAGTTCGACTCAAAACGCCAAATTAAATTTGGTACTGATCTACGTAGCAATGAACTTGAAAGCAATATTGCAGAGACCTTAGATGAACAATTGTATGCTGCCTATGTTGAAGGAAGTTGGAAATATACGCCGCGCCAAACCTTAACTCTAGGTGTACGCCAAGAGTGGATTGATCGTTCAGGTTTAGTGGATTATCAAGATCAGCATTTAAGTCCTGTATTAGCACACCGTTTTGACTTTAATGAACAGTGGTCACTTCAAACCAATTTGAGTCAGGCTTTTAAAAACCCACGTAGCAATCAATTAATGCCGACTATTTCAGTTTCTACAGATAGTGATGCTGGGACACTAAACAACCCTAATCGTGGTGGTAATCCAGACTTACGACCTGAAACTATTAATGCTTACGAAACAACCTTAGGCTATAACACTCCTGCTGGCGGTATAAATATCACTGCCTATTATCGAGAAATTAATGACTATATCGAAAAATCGATCCTGTCAGAAAATGCTACAGGCGGTCGTTGTGAAACGGGAAATTCAGATTGCCGTTTTGTCGAACGTCCATATAACCAAGATAGTGCAACTACTTATGGTGTGGAAATTGCTGGACGTTATGCACTGAAGCAAACGGAGAATGGTCATTCATTTATGTTGAATGCTCAGCTTTCAACTGTACGTGCAAAAATTGAAGAAACTGACGGCTCTGATCGTTTGGCAAGTGATGTTGCACCTTATACCGCAAGTGTTGGTTTATCTTATAACTATCAACCGTGGCGTATTGCAACAAGTGTGAACCTCAATTACACCCCTGAATATACGCGTGCGCTGAGTAATGAACCGTACAATCGCACCAGCAATGAACGTGTTAACATGGATGTGAGTTTTACTAAACGCTTTGATCAAAATTGGTCTGCATCAATCAATGCACGTAATATTCTCAGCTCAGATTATAAAGAAGTGTTAAAAGAACAAAGTTCTGGCGCGTTATACCAATCTCGTATCAATGAAGCAATTCCAAGCTTTATGTTTACCCTAGAAAAGAAATTTTAAACCGTTTCTAAGAGACTGCTAAGAGATTCAAAATAAAAAACCGATACGGACAACGTATCGGTTTTTTTATGCATACACGACCGCAAACTAGCGCTCTATTGCCTTCAACATTTTCGCAATTTTGAGGGTATGTTCCTTCTGCCCTTTTTTCTCTAAGACCTTTTGCTCAACCCACCATAAATATTCAAAAATTTCTGATTCACTTGAATCCTCTTGAATTAATTTAAAAATATTGGGCAAATAATCATCATATTCATCACGTAAAGCAGGAATACGGCGAATCCCTAAGGGGTCCCATTCCTTTAATAAAATTTTATGTATCGCATGCAAGAGACTAGCATCTCGATTATGTTTTGACTGCATACAAGTTCCCTGGCTTATATTTTTTTACTTTTAAAATCAGTTATCTAATTATGTGATGATATTAAAAGAAAAATGAACTGTTGTTTGTCGAAGATTTCATCATACGCATCTCTAAACGCTTTTCCATTGGTTTTTCATCTTTTTTTTTATACTAAACCAAAGTTTTATCAAAATTTCATGCACTTTTTCTCATAAATTTTGCCAATAAAGCCTTGCGGGATCCCTTAATTCACAGCACCAAAGTTTTAAATGCTAAGTTCTATCGTCGAACATAATCACTCAAAGAAAAAACAATCCGCTTCAACCAACTTCTATATTTATTTCTTTTCGAAATTGTGAAAAATTTACAGTTTTCCTTTTTAATCTCCGGCAATTCAAGCTACATTCTATTTTGAAATCTTAATCCTGAAAAATCCCTATGAGTACTGCATTAAACGAAACCATCTACGTCATTCAACACCTTGCATTTGAAGATTTGGGTTCATTGGAAGATGTATTTTACCAACTGGGTTATCGGGTGAGATACTTCGAAGCTGGAGTCGATGACCTGAGTAAAGCTATGCAACATACAGGGCTTACCATCATTTTGGGTGGCCCGATCGGAGTCTATGAAACTGATGACTACCCATTCCTACAAAAAGAAATAGACTTACTTAAAGTACGTTTAGAGAGTAAATTACCGACTTTAGGCATTTGCTTAGGTGCTCAGCTTATTGCGTATGCATTGGGCGCTAAAGTTTATGCAGGTCATAGCAAAGAAATCGGTTGGAGTTCCCTAGCGCTTGAAGCCATTACTCACAATATTTTAGCGCCATTAGATCAAGTACCGGTACTGCATTGGCATGGCGATACCTTTGATTTACCTGCAAATGCACAGCTACTCGCCAGCTCGGCAATTTATCCAAATCAAGCGTTTAGCTATGGGCCCAATATTTTAGCCCTACAGTTTCATATTGAAGCAGAAGCACAGGCCATGGAAAAATGGCTGATTGGGCATACATGTGAATTACATAAAGCACAAATTAACATTCCAAATTTGCGCATGCAAAGCCAACAACAAGCACCTCATTTAGAACGTGTTGCTCCCCTTATTTTGCAACAATTTTTACAACAGCTTGAGCTTTAAAACAGCTATTAATTTAAAGCTAAATGGCTTATAACGGTTGCACTTCAAAACGTATAAGCCATTAGAATGACTCCCTTACTCAGCATTGCGCTCATCCACTTTTTTGCTCTCATCAGCCCAGGCCCAGACTTCTTTTTTGTCACTCAAAGTGCTATTCGACAATCCAGATCACATGCATTATTTGCCGCATTAGGTATATCACTTAGTATTTTAGTTTGGTCAATTTGTGCAATAAGTGGCTTACATTTTCTATTTCAAAAAATGGCTTGGTTACAACAATGCCTCATGATTTTGGGTGGCTTATATCTTTTATATTTAGGCTCTCAGTTATTAAAATCTGCATGGAGTAAAGACCTCGGCACAATAACGAAACCAACCGAGCAAGCTGTACAGAAAAAATCGCCTTTGACGCTGTTATTCCAAGGTTTCTTGACCAATATGGCCAATCCTAAAGCATTGGTTTATTTCACTAGTGTATTTTCTATTGGGATCAGTGCAAAGGTCAGTATTTTTGATCAAAGCTCTTTACTGGCTTTAGTCTTTATTGAAAGTTTGATTTGGTTTGCATTGGTTGCGGTCTTATTCTCAGCACCTAAAATGACCCATTACTATCAAAAATTTAGTAAAAAAATTGACGCCATTACCGGTGGAATTTTCATCAGTTTTGGCTGCCTATTGCTGCTCAATCGCGATTGATCAAGCACCAATTAAATATCTGCCAAACATAAAAAAGCACCCACATGGGTGCTTTCCTAACTTAGCTGAGGGAACTAAATCTTATTTCGCTGTTGCCTTTTCTGTAGATACAGCCGCTTCAGTCGTAATATTTACCGTAATTTTGTCGCCTACATTCGGTACATATGCACCTACACCAAATGCTGAACGATCAAAAGAAGTCGTTGCATTAAAACCAATCGTTTCCGCCTTAGTCATTGGGTGAACAGCTTGCTTGTTCAATACAGCATCCAATACCACTGGTTTAGTCACATTTTTAACTGTTAAATCACCCGTGATTTTGTATTTAGTTTTGCTGATGGCTTGAACTTTTGTACTTTTAAACGTGATATTTGGATATTTTTCAGCATCAAAGAAATCAGCTGTTTTTAAATGATCATCTAATGCTTTGACATTGGTATTTAAGCTCGATAATGGAATCGTCACATTCACAGACGAATTTGCAGGTTTTGCATTATCGACATTGATTGTCCCTTGAATGTCACTAAAGTTTGCAGAAGGCGTTGAGAAACCAAAATGATTCCAAGTAAATACTGTTGCTGTATGAGTAGGATCAATTTGATAGGCAACAGGTTTTGCCATAGAAATTGTTGTAACTGATGCTACCGCCAAACCGATTATTAATGCTTTAAAGTTCATGTTTTTATCTCACTTTCGAATACCATTAAGTCTATAGATTTTTAGCCGTATTACAGCTTTAAAGATAAAACGTTTTGTTGCATGTTTAGAACGATAGTTTTGTAAAATCTGTAGCAGCATCTACAACCACTCTCAATTATTAAATTTCCCATATATTTCAAATAATTAATAATTTAATTGATCCATGAGTTATTTATCCTAAATTTAGGAAACATCAACCTATCTGAGTCGTAGGTTTTCTAAACAAATCCACTTAAGATTTTTAGACATCATAAAAATCTGAGTACCCAAAAATGACAGAACAATCGCTGGCTATTGAAAAAGCCTTAAATACTAAAATGCCCAAAGATGTCGTTTTGGCATTTCTTATGAATACTTCAAAAGAACTCGTCGAAAATGCAACTCAGCTGCTAGTTGCAGAAGACGCGGCGTATGTTTCCTTAAACTTCAGCAACCCAGAACTGAAACAAATTGAGCCGTGGGCTGGGTCTGGAACAGGTAGAGACATCTATATTTATACCTTTGCCAATGTAGGCACGTACTGGAATATCGAAGACTTTCAAATCACGGATATGATCGCTGAAGATGAAACTGTAGCTGTATTTGGTCAATTCACCTACACCTCAGTCTATGCAAAAAATACTTTCACCTCGCCTTTTTCAATTAAAGCCAAAGTTCAAAACGGTTTAATCAGCTTTTTCCAATTTATGGAAGATACCTATGCCTCAGCCTCATCGTTCCGCGTAGGTGGAGAATGGATCATTCAGCAAGATGCTGACCCGGCTAAAAACTTTAAAGTTTCAGCTTAATACTGAGATGCGCAAAAGCTGTTGTTGATTTGGAATGGCCTTTTACATTGAGTTAATGACAGCGGTATTGGATAAATCCGGTTTTTTTCGCGATTTGATCATACAGCTTTTGCGCAGTTTCATTGTCCTGATGCGTCAGCCAATACACACGGTCACACTGCCGCTGATCACAATATTCTTTCACTTTGGCGATCAGCGCCTTGCCAATGCCCTGCCCGCGATATTCTTCAAGCGTATATAAATCTTGCAAATAGGCATAAGGCTGCAATGTCCAGCAGCTCTCATGTTCAATGACATGCACGATCCCAACCACTTGATGATCAATCACAGCTGCAAAGCCATACATATGTTCGCAGTCAGCAGCATGTAACCTGTGCCATGTACGCTCAGTCACCTCATCTGCCACCTGACTTTTATAAAATTCTAAATACAGCTCCCAGAGCGGCTGCCATTGGTTTTTTGATATTTCTGTTAAATTTTTAATTTGTATTTGCACGTTCAATGTCTTTTTTAAATGATCACTGGATTTTTATAACTGAAATAAAGCTTCATGTGTTGAAAACACTTTATTTAATGCGCTCTTTTTTAGTCTTGATAAGTCTTGGATGGACTTTTTCTTATCCGTTTTATAAATACGATAGGCAAATAAAAAGCCCGAACAATCGGACTTTTTAACCATTTAGCTTATAGCTTCTCAACCAAAATGCGGTCAACCTGCTTCAAGCCTGTATGCTTTTCATGGTTCTTACGGCGAATCTTAATCACTTTGTCTTCTTGCAAATCTTGCAGCATCAATTCTACTGCAACCATGGCTTCAAGCTCTAAGTCCGTGCCTATCCATTTCTGTTCACCAGCATCCATCAGTACAATTTCATCATTTATCTGATCGTAAAGGCTCATCGTTTCCTCACTTGGGGCAACATTGCACCCGTGGCTGAATACTGCATGAATGAATTAATTTTAAACCAATGCTTTAATTCATTCGTTACAAATCGTTATTTCACAATTAAAAATAAATTTAATCTCTGCAATAAAAAACGCCCCTTCTCTGGGGCGTCTTTATTACGGTTAATCTTTACAGATTAAGCGGTAATTTCTTTCACAGCAGCAACAACAGCATCAGCAGTAATACCAAAGTGTTGATACAAGTCTTTTGCTGGAGCAGATTCACCGTAAGTCGTCATACCGATTACAAGACCATCAAGACCAACAAATTTCCACCAGTAGTCCACATGCGCAGCTTCAACAGCAACACGCGCACGGATCGCAGCAGGAAGAACCGCTTCACGGTAAGCAGCGTCTTGTTTTACGAATTCTTCAGCACATGGCATAGAAACAACACGTACGCCGTCAAGCTGTGCGTAAGCATCCATTGCCAATGAAACTTCTGAACCAGTCGCAATGATGATTGCTTTCAATTCGCCTTTTTCTTTTGCAAGTACATAACCGCCTTTCGCAACGTCAGCAATTTGATCTGCTGTACGAGTTTGGAATGGCAAGTTTTGACGAGAGAAGATTAATGCTGTAGGGCCTTCTGAACGAAGCAGCGCAGATTTCCAAGAAATAGACGCTTCTACAGTGTCACATGGACGCCAAGTGTTCAGATTTGGTGTACCACGTAAAGATGCAATTTGCTCTACAGGTTGGTGTGTAGGACCATCTTCACCTAGACCAATTGAGTCATGGGTATACACATGAATCACACGCTGTTTCATCAATGCAGACATACGTACTGCATTACGCGCATATTCCATGAACATCAGGAATGTTGCTACATAAGGAACGAAACCGCCATGAAGTGCAACACCGTTAGCAATCGCAGTCATACCGAATTCACGTACGCCGTAATGAACGTAGTTACCCGCTGGGTTAGATTCAACGCCTTCTGCGCCTTTCCATAAAGTCAGGTTAGAGCCTGCAAGGTCAGCAGAACCACCTAAAATTTCTGGAAGCTGTGGTGCAAATGCTTGAATGGCATTTTGGCTAGCTTTACGAGTAGCGATTGTTTCAGCTTTAGCATTTACTTCAGCAATATAAGCATCCGCTTTTGCTGCGAAGTCAGCAGGAAGGTCACCAGAAAGACGACGTTTTAGTTCAGCTGCTTCTGCTGGATATTTAGCAGCATAAGCAGCAAATGTGTCGTTCCAAGCAGATTCAGAAGCAGTACCTTTGGCTTTTGCATCCCAAGCTGCATAAACATCAGCAGGAATTTCAAATGGACCTTCTGCCCAGCCCAAAGCTTCACGAGTTAAAGCGATTTCATCATTACCAAGCGGCGCACCGTGGCAATCTTCTTTACCTTGTTTGTTTGGTGAACCTAAACCAATAATGGTTTTACAGATAATTAAGGTTGGTTTCGCAGTTTCAGCTTTTGCTTCAACAGTTGCCGCACGGATTGCATCTGCATCATGGCCGTCAACTTTAAGTACTTGCCAGCCGTATGCAAGGAAACGCTGTTCTGTATCATCAGAGAACCAGCCTTCTACTTCACCGTCAATCGAGATGCCGTTGTCATCGTAGTAAACAACTAATTTACCTAGACCCAAAGTACCAGCCAATGAACATGCTTCGTGAGAAACACCTTCCATTAAACAGCCGTCACCTAAGAAACAGTAAGTGTTGTGATCTACAACTGTAATGTCATCTTTGTTGAATTGAGCCGCTAAAGTTTTTTCAGCAAGTGCAAAACCTACAGCGTTTGCAATACCTTGACCCAATGGACCCGTGGTTGTTTCGATACCCGGTGCATAGCCCAATTCTGGGTGACCTGGCGTTTTAGAATGCAATTGACGGAAAGATTTCAAATCTTCAATAGACAGGTCATAACCTGTTAAGTGCAATAACGCATATTGCAACATAGAACCATGGCCGTTTGACAATACGAAACGGTCACGGTTTGCCCATTGTGGGTTTGCAGGGTTGTGGTTGAGGAATTCACGCCATACCACATCAGCAATATCTGCCATCCCCATTGGAGCACCTGGATGTCCTGAATTTGCTTTTTGCACAGCATCCATTGCCAATACACGAATTGCGTTTGCAATACGACGTTCGTTAAGCGGGGTTGTCATAGGTCAGAGTCCAAACAAATGGTTTAAAAGAGTAAGATGAATAAGAATTCAAAGATGCGCATATTGTCTTAAAAAAAGCGGAATGGGTAAAGCCTCAGGGGCAAATTTTCGCTAATTATTCCTGCACCACCTGTATTTTGTGCGCTTATTGCTCAATTTCAAGCCTATGCATGTCGTTTATTTTGTATACAGTGACGTATTTATATGGCGAATCAATGACAGCACAATGCATATTTAAAGTTTGGCAGAGAAAGCAACCGTTTCATAACTGATAAAAGTCCGCTACATCGAAAGGCAATTGCAAATAAAAGTAGTAGTCAAAGCTTGTCTAAATAAATGACCATTTGAAATATGAAATACTTTCAATAATTAAACCCACTATGGTTTGGGTAACTCAAACGTCGTAATCATCCCTGTAAAATCAGCACTTATCCAATATACTCACGGTTTCACATTCAATACTTTAGATCCCACGACATGTAGCAGGTAAATTTCGCTGCGAAATATCATCCGATTGACAATTCCAAGCACCATTTAAATCATCTGGAATATTAAAATAGATCTGCTTTGAGCGAAGAGCAAAATTGACATCTGTTGATTTAAACGTAAAAACCACTGAACACGTTCCTGCCACATCAGTAATGTCACTACTCGCAATATATTTGGTACTGATACTTTTATTCAGCGCTGTATTCAAATCTATGCAGCTTTGTTCTGCTTAATAATTTTCAATCAGTTTCAATTTATAGGGTGAAATCATTGTTAATACTTCAGCTACTTGCGCCCGAGCGACATAGCCATTGTAAGATACAGTAGCAATTGCAGCCAAAATGCCGATAATTGCCACTACCATCATGATTTCAATGAGTGTAAAACCAGACTGTTTCATTACGTTTCCCAATTCAACGTAATGACAACTAGGCAATTTGCGTACCAAGTCTCAAAAGCCCGCATTTATTGTGTTTTATTTTTCAAATTAAACGAATAATTGTCGTTTACAGTCATATTCTGGCAGTTCATGACATTCATTATTGATAAATCTCAGGATATTTATTTGATTTTTTCTTATAATTGATTCACTTAAAAAACCAATTTAGGCATTTTAACGCCTAATCACATTGTTGCTTGTGCCAATGCCCAATATCTCTGTTTTATCTCATCATAAAAATTTAAATTGAGAAATCCATAGCTCATATCAATTTTTTAGATGCCTATATCAATTAAAAAGTCATTGAAATGAATTAATTTCATCCAATTTGGTCATGTTGAGCTAGTCCTAAACGCTTTCTCGATGTAACATATTGCGTCTTTAAATTTAACTGTGATAGGACTTATGCGCGAGTACGCTGTATTTACCTCGGAATCTGTAAGCGAAGGCCATCCGGATAAAATGGCTGACCAAATCAGTGATGCTATTTTGGATGCAATCTTAAAAGAAGACCCATATGCACGGGTTGCTTGTGAAACGCTTGTAAAAACGGGTGCGGTTGTACTTGCCGGTGAAATCACAACAACTGCAAATGTTGACTTTGAAGCGATTGTTCGTAATACCGTAAATGGTATCGGATATCATCATTCAGATCTTGGCTTTGATGGTTCAACTTGTGCCGTGATCAACATGATCGGTAAACAATCACCTGAAATTGCTCAAGGTGTAGACCGTCAAAAACCTGAAGATCAAGGTGCAGGCGACCAAGGTTTAATGTTTGGATATGCAAGCCGTGAAACTGATGTGCTTATGCCAGCACCGATTTCATATGCGCATCGCTTAATGGAAAAACAAGCTGAACTACGTAAACAAGGCAAACTTGCTTGGTTACGTCCTGATGCAAAAAGCCAAGTAACATTTGCTTATGAAAATGGCATGCCAGTTCGCTTAGACGCAGTTGTACTTTCAACTCAGCACGATCCAAAAATTACTCAAGCTCAATTGAAAGAAGCGGTAATTGAAGAAATTGTGAAAAAAGTGATTCCTGCTGAAATGTTCCATGCAGACACTAAATTCCACATCAACCCAACAGGTATGTTCGTAATTGGCGGCCCTGTAGGGGACTGTGGTTTAACAGGCCGTAAAATCATTGTAGATACTTACGGTGGTATGGCTCGTCACGGTGGTGGTGCGTTCTCTGGTAAAGATCCATCAAAAGTGGACCGTTCTGCTGCTTATGCAGGCCGTTATGTTGCTAAAAACATTGTGGCTGCTGGTTTGGCTGACAAATGTGAAATTCAAGTGTCTTATGCGATTGGTGTTGCAGAACCAACATCTATCTCGATCAACACATTCAATACTGCAAAAGTATCTGAAGATTTGATTATTGCACTTGTACGTGAACACTTTGACTTACGTCCATACGGTATTACTCGTATGTTGAACTTAATCCAACCGATGTACCAACAAACTGCTGCGTATGGTCACTTCGGTCGTGAAGGTTCTGATACCGCATTCACATGGGAAAAAACTGACAAAGTGGAAGCGCTTAAAGCATCTGCTGGTCTTTAATCTTAATAGATTAATTTCTCAAAAAAGCCTGCATTGATTGCAGGCTTTTTTATGGCCCGTATGTCCATAACAAAAACATCTAGGATAAAAATAACGAGTGTAAAAAATATTGACTAAAATTTACGCCTAGCTTATTCATAAAACACCAAAATAATTTAAGAACAACATCATGCCCTTTCCATTAGACTTAAAATTTATTACTTCAACTGAAGAACAATTAGGATTTAAGTTTCCAGAAAAATATAAAGCCAAAATGCAAATTGAAAATGGTGGCGAATTCGGCATTAGCTTTTCTAGCGCGGATGAATTTAAAGATGGTGATGACATCGAAGCATGGTGGCTTTTTCCCTTCCAAGACACCAGCGATGTGAAAAGAATAAAACGTACAACGAATCATCTAGCCGCAGAACATCAAACTATAAGTAAAATTGAAGACTTCCCTGAAAACAGCATTGCTATTGCACATAACGGCGATGGCGATTATTTATTGATGCGTACGGTAGACGATACACAATTGGGGGAAGAAATATATTTATGGCGCCATGAAGACAGTGAATTTATCTATCTACTTGTGACTTCAATTGAAGAATTATTTAGTCAAAACCCTTAATGCCATAAGCAGATATAAAGCCTTTCAAACTACAAAATAAGCTGAATAAAATTACACTAAATCAACAATTTTTGATCGATTTTTGAATATTTTTTCAGCTAATATAAATTCAGCCCATGCTACGGGCATAACAAAAAAAGGAAAGATCAAAATGAATAAATTACTTGTTGCTTTAGGTTTGGCTGCAACTGTTGCACTTGTTGGCTGTAATAAAGACAAAGCGCCAGAAACAGGTGCAACAACTGGTGAACACCTAGAAAACGCTGCTGACCAAGCAGGCCATGACATTGCTGATGCAACTTCAGAAGCGGCAACTGCGACAGCTACTGCTGTAGATAATGCTGCAACTGCAACTGCGACAGCAGCTGACAATGCTGCAGAAAATGCTGAAGCTGCTGCACACAATGCAAAAGAAGCAGCTAAAGACGCGACTGCTGCAACTGCAGGTGCTGTTGAGCAAGGTGCAGCAAACGTGAAAGAAAAAGCTCAACAATAAGCATTCTTAAAAAAAAGCACCTTCGGGTGCTTTTTTTATATCTGTATTTTATTCAACTTACTGTTTCAATCTATTTTTAACTTGAAATTTAACTGATGTCAGGTCAATCTTATGAGGTCATATAAATAACAAACTTAGAGAAAATAATGTCTTACTCACATCATGCCGAAAAACATTTTATGGAACGTACGGGTTGGCTACGTGCATCTGTACTCGGTGCAAATGATGGCATTATCTCCGTCACTAGTTTAATTATGGGCATGGCTGCAAGTGGTGCTTCTAGCCATACCTTACTCATTACATGTATTGCAGGACTCATATCTGGTGCAACCTCTATGGCGGCGGGCGAATATATCTCTGTGAAATCTCAAGAAGACGTCGAAAAAGCAGATCTTCACATGGAGCATAAAGAACTACAAAAGAACCCTGAGCTAGAACTTAAAGAACTTACCCAAATTTATATTCAACGTGGTTTAGAGCCTACACTGGCCCATGAAGTCGCAGTCCAATTAACTGCACATGATGCACTTGAAGCCCACGCCCGAGATGAAATTGGAATCCATGACAATACAGCAGCAAAACCCGTTCAAGCAGCGCTATCATCGGCTTTAGCCTTTTCAATTGGTGCAATATTTCCGATGGTTGCGATCTTGATCAGTGCTGACATGCATATTGAAAAAACCGTTATGGCCGTTGGCGTGATTTCTCTAGCACTACTCGGTGCCTTAGCCAGTTATGCAGCAGGTACTTCTATGTTGAAAGGCAGTCTACGTGTTGCACTCTGGGGCATTGCAGCCATGCTATTTTCAAGTTGGATTGGTTCTTTATTTAATGTAAATCCAGTTTAATGTTTCTTTTATCAGTTTTACAAATATTGAAAATCAATTATTCACAGCAATGATTGTGTGAATTCCAAACAATATTAATTTTTACAATATATAAAAACCGTAAAATAGAGATACATTTTTTAAGCTTTTTTTTCCATGTCTTTTATTGCTGCGCCAGCCAATCGATCCAATATATCGATTTGGGTGGCTTTTGTTTTATTAATTTTAGTTACCATTGGTGCTTATTTGATTGTAGGCGTTAACCAAGCATTACTATTTTTAATTGGTGGTGCTTTGGGTATGACCCTTTATCATGCGTCTTTTGGTTTCACCTCGAGTTGGCGTGTCTTTATTAAAGAGCGTCGTGGTCGTGGCTTGCGTGCACAAATGATCATGTTGGCATTGGCTGTACTGCTCTTCTTCCCTGCTTTAGGTGCGGGTGAATTATTTGGCAACCACGTCAAAGGTAACGTTAATCCTGTTTCAATGTCCGTGATGATCGGTGCCTTTATTTTTGGTATTGGTATGCAACTTGGCGGCGGCTGTGCATCGGGTACCCTGTACACTGTGGGCGCAGGTAGTGCACGCATGATTGTAACGCTGATCTTCTTCTGTACAGGTTCATTGATTGCAACTTCACATATTCAATGGTGGTTTGACCTTCCCCACTTTGAGCCGATTTCTTTAGTCAAAAGCTTTGGTGTAGTCCCTGCACTGGCATTAAATTTTGTGCTCTTTATATTGATTGCCGCAGCAACAGTTTACTTTGAAAAGAAACGCCATGGTCAGCTTGAGGTTGAGCCGCAAGCAATGCAACACGGCTGGAAACGTTTTCTACGTGGACCATGGCCATTGGTTTGGGGCGGAATTATCCTAACTTTACTGAACTTTGCCACACTCGCACTTGCAGGCCGTCCTTGGGGCGTGACCTCTGCCTTAGCCGTTTGGGCCGCAAAATCAGCAAGTGTTATGGGGATTGATGTTGCATCTTGGGCATATTGGCAGCAACCTGCAAATGCCAAAGCACTCACCGAATCATTATGGTTTGATATCACGTCGATGATGAATTTCGGCATCATGCTCGGTGCCTTACTCGCAGCAAGCCTAGCTGGTAAATTTGCACCAAACTTTAATATCCCAAAACGTTCATTGCTAGCGGCTGTGATCGGTGGTTTGATGTTGGGTTACGGCGCACGTTTAGCATACGGCTGTAACATTGGTGCGTATTTCAGCGGTATTGCTTCAGGTAGTTTACACGGTTGGTTATGGTTAGTATTTGCCTTCATTGGGAACGGTATTGGCGTCAAACTACGTCCAATCTTCTTCCCTGGTGAACGTCCACAACCGGAAAAACTAACAGGCTGCTAATTTCAGTAAATAAAAAGCCCCTCAAATGAGGGGCTTTTTTAATCTGTCAGAGCTGCTTTTAGATTACAACCATATTGCATAGTTTCTTGTGCCTGTTTGTATGTGGTATAGCGGTTGATAATAAAATCATAAAATTGGTCTGCATTCGCAAATACCTGACTCAAATCTTCGTTTGCGGCATTTGGCAGTTTAACGTCTTTCACCAAGGCTAAGTTCACATGTCCAAGATGATACATTTCAGAAAAATAATGATTCATTACTTCGCAATAGGCAATTTTTGAGCTTTTTAAAGCGGTGTTGGCAACAAAATGCTGATTTAAAGTTTTTAAGTTATGAACATCTAAAGCGGATTGATCTGAAAAAGCCATACTTTCTACTTTTTTTAGTTGGCTAAAATCTTTTGCTAAGGTTTGATTTAATTGTTCAAAGCGTAGTTGTAATCCAGCAATATCAGCAACTTGATAACTTTGCGGATTGAATGTTTTCTTTTCTTGTTCATTTGCAGAACACGCCGTTAATGCCATTGTCGTCAGAACGGTCGTAACAAGAAATAATTTCATCAAGGTCTCACTTAAACAATCAAAAGCGCAATCATTATGCCCGAAAACAACTAGATGATTCGCACTTAAATTACTTTCTCATTCATATAACGCCAATAACGACGTGGCACATACTGCACATGTAATTTCATATTATGTCGGGCTTCAATATTGACACTTCTAAAATAATCTTTCCAAAGCTGATCATACAAAACCTCATCATCATCCAGTTCGATATTAAAGGATTGACTATGGCCTGATTGTATTTGCCTATCTATGGTTGTGGCATCCATATCCACTTGATGCACCTGTTTTAAATCATAATAAATGCCATAATTGCGTTTTTCATCGTAAATCAGCCAACGTTGATCTTGATAGCGTGATTTGAAATGCCGTTCGATCAAAGGCAATACATTAAAGTCAGGTGAGACTAAACTGATAAACAAGCCATCCTGACATTTTTTAAAACGCACAAAAGCTTCCATTCGGTGCTTTTCACGCCCCACTTGCTTCGCCCACTGACTCATCCCTAATACATCAGCATGACCATAGTTTTTAGACACATCACGCTGTTGCTGGAACGCATAAATCGCAAAATTAAAACAATGTTGAAAAGCCTGCTGCTGCTCGGATAAAAACGCATAATAAAACTGCTTCAAAGCACTTTCAGATGCTTTAAGTTTTAATCCTTGCCATACCCGCTGTGCTTGTTCATCGTGACTAGCCACATCAATGACTTCGGCGAAAAGACCTGCCTGCACTTGCCCATCTGTACAAATCTGAATGTCAAATTGCTTAAATTGAAAGGCCCGAAAAACACAACTTAACAATCCTGTCATCGTGCCATCAAAGACATAAATACTCACGACTGTATCCTAAAAACCTAAGTTCAATTGTGGAGAAATTTGCTGCGTATATTTCGACTGGCCACTTTGCAAAATCTGCTGTCTTATTTGATGAGGCTGTTGTTCACGAATAAATTTAGGTGAATCTTCACAGCGTATAAAATGTTGTGCTCTGTTGTAGGAAATACCCATACGTTTTAATTGGTCGATATGAATTTTACCAAAACGTCGTGCTTGAACAATTTTTTTAGCAGAACGCACACCGATGCCCGGCACACGTAAGATCATTTGATATTCAGCACGATTGATATCCACGGGAAATTGCTCGGGATGACGCAGTGCCCACGCTAATTTAGGGTCAATATCCAATTCTAAATTTGGATGCTCTTCATCGACCAATTCCGTCGCTTCAAACCCATAAAAACGCATCAACCAATCACTTTGATACAGCCGATTTTCTCGTAATAAAGGTGGCGCAGACCCCACAGCTGGCAGCGCACGCTCCTCTTCATTAATTGGAATATAACCCGAGTAATACACACGCTTGAGCTTAAACTCTTTGTAATGACGGTCTGCCATCAGTATGACATCACGGTCAGACTCTTGATGTGCGCCCACCACCATTTGCGTCGTTTGTCCTGCGGGTACAAATTTGGGGACTGTACGTATTATTTTTCGTTCATCTTTGAATTGAATCAAACGATCTCGCACAATACCTAAGTCTTTTTGGACTTCGACATGACTTTTTTCAGGTGCAAATTTTTTTAAACCATCTTCTGTCGGCATTTCTAAATTAATGCTCATACGGTCAACATATAAACCTGCTTCGGTAATGATTTCCTGAGATGCCCCCGGAATGGTCTTCAGATGAATATAACCATTAAAATTTTCTTCTAAACGCAGCTTTTTCACCACTTGCAACATGCGTTCCATGGTGTAATCCGCCGATTTAAAAATCCCCGAACTTAAAAACAGCCCCTCAATATAGTTCCGACGATAAAAATTCATGGTCAAATCGACCACTTCCTGTACCGTAAATGCTGCGCGCTTTACGTCGTTACTTCGACGGGACACACAATATGCGCAGTCAAAAATACAGACATTGGAAAATAGAATTTTTAATAACGAAACGCAGCGACCATCTTCAGTATAGCTATGGCAAATACCGTTTCCAGTATTACCCAGACCTTTGTCTTTATTTTGGCGCTTACTACCACTCGAAGAACATGAGACATCATATTTGGCAGCATCGGCTAAAATTTGCAGTTTTTCACGGATACGTTCAGACATGGGAGAATTATAAAATTTAAAGTGAACACAGCATTATTTTAAAAGGATCCACCTCAAAAGTCGGGTCATACATCATTACTACGACACGAGGTGTCGCTTAATTTCAAGTACAACTTTCGTTTAAGAATAAGACCATTTTGATAAGAAATAACGAATATTATTTGCTTAATTTCACTCGCTTGGGCAAAGTATTTAGAGTGATTGGAGTATGCACATGACTTTATTAGAAAAACTTGGCATCAAACACCCTATATTTCTTGCCCCAATGGCAGGTGTTTCTACACCTGAGCTTGCTGCAGAAGTGTCAAATCAAGGTGGACTTGGTTCACTGGGTTTAGGTGCAAGCAGTGTTGAGAATGCACGTCAACAAATATTACAAACTCAAGAACTCACTGAACAACCTTTTCAGGTCAATTTTTTTTGTCATGACACAGTAGAACTCGATGAACAAGTTGCTGCCAAATGGATCATGCAATTTAAATCACGCTTTGCTCAATATAATGCAGAAGCTCCAGAAGCACTGAACTGTATTTATCCAAGCTTTAAAGATAATGACCATTTTCTAAACCTCTTACTGGAAACGCGCCCCAAAGCGGTAAGCTTCCATTTTGGTATTCCACATCCACATCAAATCCAAGCCTTGAAACAAGCGGGTATTTTGACTCTAGTTTCTGCAACCAACTTAGCAGAAGCTAAACTGATCGAAGCTGCAGGCATTGATATCGTGATTGCTCAAGGTATTGAAGCTGGTGGTCACCGTGGCATTTTCAATGAAAACTTTGATAGTAGCGTTAAGACACGTGACTTGGTTCAGCTCTTGAAACGCCATATTCAATGCCCCGTTGTTGCTGCTGGCGGCATTATGAATGGACATCAGGCCTATCAAATTATGGAGTTGGGTGCAGATGCTGTTCAATTGGGCACTGCTTTTGTGCAATGCAAAACATCAAATGCAAATGAAGCTTATCGCAAAGCATTATTTGATGCACCCATCACGCAGATTACATCAAGTATTTCAGGCCGCCCTGCTCGTGGCATTATCAATAACTGGCACACAGATATTGACACACCAACACGCCCGACCGTTCCGGCTTACCCATATAGCTATGATTTAGGCAAACAATTACATGCCGCTGCTAGCAAGCATGGTATACATGAATATGGTGCTTTTTGGGCGGGAACCAACGTCTCTCAAATACGTGAATTGGAAGCACCTGACTTGATCAATCAATTGGTTTTAGAAATGCGCTTTAACTAATACTTAGCTCAACGCGTCATTCAAACATGAATGCCTATAAAAAGCCCTCAACATTGAGGGCTTTTTATATGTAATTTAGGCCATCATCGATGCACAATTTAATAATTGCTTCAGATCATTTGAATCAAGTTAGTTAAATCTATTTCAAATAAATCCAGCTAATTTTAATCGACCTACTTTGTATCGAATAATGCAGATCTACTTCGTTTGGTTTTCAGTTATTTGGTTTCAAGCAAATTGACATGATCAACCTGAACATCACTCATGATCTGACCATGATCGAGTAGGTGATTGAAATAGTCCTCGACGACTTTATATTGATCTGCTGTAGATTCAACTTTATACATATTTTGGCGGAACTCATTACTAGAACGTAAACCTTTGGTGTACCAAGCAATATGTTTGCGTGAAATTCGACAACCTGAATATTCACCATAAAAACCATATAACTCAGATAAATGTCCGAGCAATACGTCACGGACTTCCATAATACTTGGTGCCGCCATATGCTCACCCGTCGTCAGGTAATGTCCTATTTCACGGAATATCCATGGGCGACCTTGAGCTGCACGGCCAATCATGACTGCATCGGCACCAGTATAATCCAGTACATATTTGGCTTTTTCAGGTGTATCAATATCACCATTGGCAATCACAGGAATATTGATCAACGATTTCACATCTTTAATTAAGCTATAACGCGCCGTATTCAGATACATATCTTCACGTGTACGACCATGAAGTGCCAATGCAGCAATGCCAGCTTCTTCGGCGCGTTTCGCAACGCGCATAATGTTTTCATGACCATTGAGATAGCCCAAACGGGTTTTTAAGGTCACTGGCACATCAACTGCATCAACCACAGCATCTAAAATGCGGGCCACCAAATCTTCATCTTTGAGCAGCGCGGAACCTGCCAATTTATTACAGACTTTCTTCGCCGGACATCCCATATTAATGTCGACAATTTGCGCACCATTTGCCACTTGATAGCGAGCGGCTTCAGCCAGTTCAGCTGGATCTGACCCTGCAATTTGAGCTGAGATAGGTGCTATCTCACCATCAAAATTGGCACGATAAAGACTCTTTTTACTCATGCGTAGCGTTTTATCTGCCGTCATCATTTCACTGACAGCATGACCTGCGCCAAAATATTTGCAAAGTGTACGAAATGGGCGATCTGTAACCCCTGCCATAGGTGCCACCCACAGTTTTCTCTCGATGGGACGATCGAATAATTCTTGAATGACAGGATGTTGACTCAATGTTTTAACCTCTAGCTATATTTAGCAAATGATGCCCGAACCACATTCGAAATCTTCCAAGCCACTTTTACAATGCTAAATTCAAATGTATGTTCGCAAAATCTGTTGAGCGTAAAAACGTTTCATGGCAATGATTATGCAATTGAATGATGACAATGAATATCAACATTGCTCAACGATTGAATTGAGGAATTTGAAGCTTCGGAATTGGACGGCAAATTTGCAATGCGATAGTTTAGTAATTCCATACAAAAATTTCTACGCTTTTGCTTAAGAGTCGTTGAAACTTATGCATCAGCCATGTAGTTAACACACTATCGATTCAACATCAGACTTTCTGCGTAACTGCCGATACTGGTGTTACTATACAGGGATACTGTTAAAATCATTGAAAACTAAACCCTATAAATTCACATCAGTGAGTTAAACTTTATGAAAAAATTGAAAATTCTCTCTTTTATATTTTTCGCTACTTTTCTGACTGCCTGCCAACAACCGAATGACGAGGTGGCTGCAGCTGAAAGCCAAAACGCTGATTTAACAACGGAACAAGCGACTCAACAATTTGAGCAGTCAGATGCGCAAATCAGTCAATACCTTGATGTTTTAGATGCTCAAAGTACATCGATCAAGGAAAAAACCCAAGTCTTATGTCATGACTACCCTCATGAATATAAAACCAACTATATGCCTGCCATGCTCAAACTTGCAGCCCAAGATTATACTCAAGATAAAATGTTAAATGATTTGAAGATTGCACAGGGCTACTACAAAGTAAAACTCAAAATTGAATGTCCTGCTGAATAATCTCCCTTTCATCATGGCGTCATATTTCAGCGATAAATTGTAATTAAGCGAAAAGTGTGTAAGTTTCGCTGTAATAACAACGTAAAATATACTTCCCGATTTATTCGGGTTTTTCTTTTTAAAGCCTTTCAAATAATTAACGACAATTGAATGGCACATATTATTTTGTGATAGACTTCAAAATACTGATTTAATTTGATAATTTTTTCGTTGGAATTCACAATTTGGACACAGAACAATCTATTTTAATTACACTTTTCTCATGATTAATACATTAAGTTGTTTTTTCCAAAAATAGACTGAAGATTGAATCATGAAAACTTTAAATAAAGCACTTTTTGCTGTACTTATCTCTACGGCGGCTGCAACTACATTTGCTGCTGAAGAACAAAAAGTTGAAGCTGCTGCATCTGAAGTTCAAACAACTGAAGTTGCTCAGGACGCGACTGAAGTAGCCTCTGCTTCTGAAGCTGTTGCAAAATAATTGAGTAAACATTTAAAAACCCACAGTTTGTGTGGTTTTTAAATTCACAGGCATTTTAAGTGTTCCGCCGTTTTCAATGATTTTGACTTCAATTATTTAAAATATAAACGTTGAATTTGACGTGCCCGCCGGTTTAAACCTAATATTTCTTTTCTTTGCAAAATATCTTCTTCACAAAATCCCAAGCGCTGGATTAACTCAGGCATTGCTAAGTCTGCATGTTCGATCAACTCGGCATCTTGTTCAGTTGACCAAACCACTTTTGATACCGTTAATTTGTGCTGGCGTTTTAACTTTCTCATTTGCACAGTATAAAATACTTTAGACACATCGACAAAAAAGCCCACCCGAAGTGAGCTTTTGCAAAGGCTGAGTAGTGATCATCTATTGAATTGAAAAATAGATTTACTGAACGATGATGTTAAAGATTTTCATCCTTCGTGATCATCACTGAGGTTAAAATTGGAACGGCAAAACAAGGTAGTAAGAGTAAGATCCAATATTCCACCATCGGTTTAGCCACAACAAAGTTTATAACGATTGCCCCCAATACCATAACTAACGCGATCAAACCCAAGAAACGACTGAAAAATTTAGCTGGCATAATAATTCCCTTAAAAAATTATGGATTTCAGCTAGTATATACCTTCATTTTTATAATCTGTTGAAAATGATATTGGAATATTCATCTATTTAGCTCAAAAAACATTCTTTTTCCAATCATCCTGACAGAACTGCTTGTTTTTACACACGTAGATCTCCATAAATAGATTGACAGTCCCCTATGAGGCATATACATATTTATTCATTACTTATGTATTTTGCATAGTATACTGCTCCTGCTTTGTCGCCCCCATATGGCTGAGTTTATTGGAAAATATGAACAAAACTTTTTCGACCACATTATGCTTTAAATCCCTTTCTGTACTGGCTTTATCCATTGGCTTGGCTGCCTGTGGTAATGGTTCATGGTGGAGCAAAGATGAACCCACTATGGAAGCGGAACAGATCAAAAAAGCCATTCCACCTCGCGTGAATGAACGTCTGTCATGGGCCAATGATATCTACGACATTAGTGATCAGCTCGGTATTCCAACCACGAAAGAAAATGTCTGTACGATTGTTGCTGTGGTCGATCAAGAGTCCAATTTTGTTGCTGATCCGCATGTGCCGGGGCTCGGTGAAAAAGCCGTTAAAGAAGTTCAAGATCGTCTTGAAGAAAAGTTTAAAGATAAATTGGGTGATGGCATCGGTGGTACAGTCGCTGGCTATTTCCAAGATGTGTTAAAAAATCAGCCGAGTCCTGAAGATAACTATTTGAGCCAAATGCGCCGCGTTCAAACTGAACGTGAGCTAGACGAGCTATATCGTGAAATTTTTGACTATATGTCTAAACACTATCACGTGAGTGCGTTAACAGGCGCGGCGAAATTGGTTGGACAAGATATTGGTGAAAAGCTCAACCCCATTACCACTTTAGGTTCGATGCAGGTCCATATAGGCTATGCCAAAGACCATAAGCGCCAAGGTGGAAATATTGCGGCACTACGTACAGATATGTATAGCCAATATGGCGGTTTGTATTACGGCATTCACCGTTTAATGATGTACCCGGCTGAATATGACAAACCGATTTATCGTTTTGCAGATTATAACTCGGGTCGTTATTCGAGTCGTAATGCGGCATTCCAAAGCATGTTGAATGACTTAACCCCTGCTGAGCTCGATTTAGATGGTGACCTCTTACTTTATAATAAAGATGGTTCTCCACGTTCAGCTAAAAGCCAATCGGAAACCGCGCTGATTGCCGTTTTTGCAGAAAACAATGTGATCGCGACGCCACGTCAAATTCGTTCAGATCTTAAAAAAGAAAAAGATCAGGACTTTGAAGATACTTTGACGTATAAAGCGGTCAAAAAGTTGTACCAAGAAAAGACTGGTAAAGAACCGTTTTATGCCATGATGCCTGAAGTCGTAATTTCGGGGCCGAAATTAAGCCGTGATTACAATACCAATTGGTTTGCCACACGAGTCGATGGACGTTATCAAACATGCATGCGCCGCATCAAAAATCTAAAACTCTAGCCTTATTTGATTTTGACGGAACCCTGTGTAACAAAGACAGTTTTACAGGGTTCATCTTCTATTCCCTGCCTAAACGGCATATCGTGCGCCAAGGGATTAAAATTCTCCCTTGGATTCAAGGCTATTATCTCAAGCTATATCCTGCACATGCAATGCGTCCTCGCCTATATGCCGCAATGTTTAGCCAAGCCAATCATGAGCAGGTTTTAAATCAAGCAGCGCAATATGCTGAACATTTGATGGCAGAACTCAATCCTTCACTGTATGAACAATTACAGCAACACCAAAAACGCGGTCATGAAGTCGTATTGGTTTCTGCATCCGTCGATTTATATCTTAAACCTGTGGCCAAAAAGCTTGGGGTCAAACTGATTTGTACCGAAACAGCAGCCAATGACCAAATACTGACTGGTTTGTATCAAACCTTAGACTGTAGTGGCGAGCAAAAGAAAATTCGCGTTTTGGAGCAATTTAACCTTCAAGACTATGAGCATGTTTATGCCTATGGAAATAGCGATGAAGACCTCGCTATGTTTGAATTGGCCACCCACCATTTCATGAATGGAAAGGATAAACGCCTACCTGAACTCGACTAAAGTCGAGTGATTTAGTTTGGTTTATTAATCAAAGTTAACAATCACAAACTTAAATTTAAGTCGCTCTAATATATGATTAAATTTTGAAAATTCTGCTTTTATTTTGACTTTATAGTGTGCTATTTTTCTCATTAATTAGAAATAATGCGGTCAAATATTAAAAGCGGGAAAAGAATATGAATCAATTCAATCCACCGAAATATGTCAAAGGCCTCCATATTAAATTTGGCGAAAATCCATTTGTACTCCTTGCTCAATTTGCCTTCTCAGCCACTCGCCAGATGTGGACGAAAGAAGAAATTGAATTGGTCATTCGTATGGCTAAAAAAGGAAATTATATGAATTTGATTAAGATCCTCAAATTACATATCAAAAATTGAAATAAATATTTTCCCCAAAGTTAATATAAAAAAGCCATGCAATTGCATTAATGCCAGTCAGTTAAGAGATTGACTGGCTTTTTCTTGGGTATTTTTGAGGTTTTCCTTTTACAACCCTTGGATAACTCCTCACTCTTCTCTCAGGTATAACATACCGATTAGATTTCTCCATTAA
>NZ_VOYN01000048.1:0-24895 GCF_013420275.1 Acinetobacter sp. YH01020 | reverse complement strand
GCATGTTCCGCGTCCTTGCAATACTGTGTTTACATACAGTCTATCGCTTAGCGGAAAGTTCTTTTACCCTCAGCCGAAATGCCTGCCGTTGCTAGACATTGCCAGCCAGTGCCCGTCACTCCCACTCTATTGATGTGTGCTTAAAAAACAGGAGGGTTTAACTTGGTAAACTATACATACTCATTAGGAGTTTACCATGAGCAAGAAACAGAAGACTTACACCGCAGAATTTAAAGCTGAAGCCATAAAAGCCATTGAAGAGAACCAAGGTAATGTATCGGAATCCGCTAGACAACTTGGCATTTCAATGCAAACCCTTTCGAACTGGAATAACAAAGCAAAGGCTGGAACTTTAGCAGGCACAAAACAGTATTCGCCCGATCTAAACGCCTTACTCGAAGAAAATAAGAAGCTTAAACAACAGCTCAAAACAGCTGAAATGGAACGTGAATTTTTAAAAAAGGCAGCAGCGTACTTTGCCAAAGAAAGTCAGTGAGGTACGCCTATATGAAATCGCAAAGCCACTTATTTCCGATTATTTTAATGGCTCGATTACTTCGTGTATCCGTTTCTCGCTTTTATGATTGGCTAAAGCGAGGCATGAGTAAAAGATCAATTCAGCGAAATCAGCAGACAATTTTGGTCAAAATAGCCCATGAAGAAACCAAACAAAGCTATGGCTATGTTCGATTAACCAAGCATTTACAAGCGCAAGGTATCAAAATAAGTACGTATGCTGTGCGCCAAATAAAAAAATCAAATCAGTTGTATTGTAAGCGCCATAAGCGTTTCAAAAGAACCACGAACAGTGATCACAACCGTTCTATTTATGACAATTTACTCAAGCAACAGTTTTCAATGACGAAGCCTAATCTTGCGTGGTCGAGTGACATTACCTACATTTGGACGGCTGAGGGCTGGTTGTACTTGGCAGCTGTCAAAGATCTTTACACGAAACAGGTTGTTGGCTATAGCTTAAATGAGCGCATGACAGCCAAGCTTGTTTGTGATGCATTGAATATGGCTATTCGCAATCAGAAACCTGCTAAAGATCTCATTGTACATTCAGATAGAGGCAGCCAATATTGCAGTAATGAATATCGAAACTTACTTGAGAAATTTGATTTTCAGGGTTCAATGAGCAAAAAAGGCGACTGCTTTGATAATGCACCGATAGAGAGTTTCTGGGGCATACTCAAAAATGAACTAGTCCATCATCGCAACTACAAAACAAGGGAAGAAGCCAAAGCGGATATTACAAAATATATAGAGTTATTTTATAATCAGCGAAGAATTCAAAAAGGCTTGGATTTTAAGACACCAAATCAAATGGCAGAAGACTTTTATCGGTTAGCTGCCTAGAATCTCCCAAGTGAAAGTCTCCTGCTAATTCAGCACACATCACTGTTGATAAATTTTCTAAACAAAAAGGATCAAACTAATCTATAAGCTTTGTGGGTTAGAAAAAAAATAACTCACTTTGCATTGATCATATTTAAATTCTTGTTTTATCCATAGCACTAACCTATTAATTTTAAAAAATAATAGGTACTGGCTAAATAGCAAATCGATACATATCTTTTTCATAGAGGAAATATGATTTTAGTAAGTTCTTGTCTGGCTGGCTTAAAGGTACGTTATAACGGGACGCATAGCTTAAACGAAAAAATCGAAAAATTAGTCAAAGATGGAAAAGCTACTATGGTATGTCCAGAGATTCTTGGCGGTTTATCAACACCACGCGAACCTGCCGAGATTTCGGGAGGTAATGGCGATGATGTCTTAGATGGAAAAGCCTGTGTAATTGAAAAATCAGGAAAGGATGTGACTTCAATCTATATTGAAGGGGCATATAGAACTTTAAAAAAAGTTCAATTATTAAAAGCTACTCTGGTAGTGCTTAAAGAAAATAGCCCTTCATGTGGTAGTTCAATGATTTACGATGGTCAATTTAATGGGAATAAGATCTATGGCAATGGAGTTACCTCCGCTTTGCTTAAACGTCATAATATAAAAGTCATTTCAGAAGAAACTTTTTGGCAACTTTTACCCTAGTTCCTCCGCTTTTATTTAAAATCTTCATGCAACTCCAACCACGCCCCCCTTTGCAATATCAAGTCTCTTCGGTATTTAGAGATATAGTGAGGTAATAATCTAAGAAGCATATCCATTACTTCCACATCAGTTAAAAAGTAGTGGTTCAATTTTATGCTGTAATTCTTTAACAATTTTAGCAAGCTGATCATGTAAAACTAACCAACATTGCTCATGACCTTGCCCAATATATTCATCTATTATGAGTTGCAAAATGTCTTGATCTATCTGACTTAAGAATTCTAAAAACCATGTCGCAGCAACATCCTTGGCAACTATTGTTTTATGATCTAATGTATAAGCTATACGGCATAGCGCTAAAATTTGATTACATTCATCCTGATCGTCTTTCCAATGAGCAATAATTTGTGGATAAGTTTTTTGCATGGCAAATATTAATTGTTCATAGCTAATTGGATTTAACCAATCGCAAATATCAGGTCCAAAGATAGTAATGTTATGTAATTGGGCAGTTTTAAGTAAAATACTAATATCTGGATCAGATTGACTATAAAGTAATTCACCTTTGAGTAATTCTTCTCTCAACCACTCGCCATATTGTAGCTGATATGTATATGGATGATTTTTATTGGTAATACTCCCTTTTTCTAATATCGTAATTTCTAAGGCACGCGCTGTAGCATGACCAATCGGAACAGATATATTTAGAAAATTCTGCGCTAATTGTTTTCTTTCCTGATCGGTAATTTCACGTTCAATAATAACTAAAATATCAAGATCACTTTTATGTTTTAAACCACCATCAACATACGAACCATATAAATAAATAGCATAAAGCTTATCTTTAAAATTTTTTTGTAAAAGCTGTTTTACACTTTCAACTTGGCGACACTCTTCATCATTTAAGCTTTGCATATGATTTTTAATTTAAAAAAATAAGTAATGAATTCATAGAGCATTATACAGAATAAGTGTAAATAATTTAATCAATTAGTAAATAACATACTATTTTTACAATATATTTACTTTCAATATAGAGTTTAATACATAAAACTCTATCAATCAAAAAAAGCTTGAAACAACATCTGAATAGTAAGAGTCATTTCCTCCTCACTTAGAGATGGATCCGGAAATTTGAACAACTCCTATAAGTGATACTCTGCTCCTCAAATGATGTTATAAACATCAATATATGGAGTATTTTATGGCACGTAGACCAAGAAGAAATCATTCAAACGACTTTAAGGCTAAGGTAGCACTTGCTGCGATCAAAGCAGAAAAAACACTTGCTGAATTGAGTTCTGAGTTTGATGTTCATCAAAACCAAATTATTGACTGGAAAAATCAATTGATCTCAGCTTCCTCACAAGCTTTCGATCAATCAAAAGCTCCATCAGAACCTCCCATTGATCTTAAAAAGTTACATGCAAAAATCGGTGAGCAGGCATTAGAAATTGATTTTTTAGAAGGTGTGTTGAAGAAACTGGGCCGCTTCAACCACAAAAGTTAATCGATCACTCACTTCAGATTTCAGTATCTAAACAAGCTAAGTTACTGAAAGTCTCTCGTGGTTGTTATTATTATCGCCCAAAACCTGTTAGCTCATCAGATCTGAAGCTGATGCGATGTATTGATGAATTACATATGCAATATCCTTTTGCAGGCAGTCGTATGATGCGTGATTTGTTGAATCGTCAAGGGCATCATATAGGACGACGTCATACACGTACTTTAATGAAGAAAATGGGTATTCAGGCGTTATATTGCAAACCAAATTTAAGCCAGGCTAATCAAGCTCACCGTAAATATCCATATCTGCTCAAAGGATTGGCTATTCAGCGCAGTAATCAAGTGTGGTCTACTGATATAACGTATATCCCTATGGCAAAAGGCTTTGTTTATTTATGTGCTGTGATTGATTGGCATAGCCGCAAGGTACTTGCGCATAGGGTATCGATTAGTATGGAGGTGGATTTTTGTATTTCGGCTTTAAATGAAGCGATTGAAAAATATGGATCACCTGAAATATTGAATACAGACCAAGGCAGTCAGTTCACCAGTGATGCATTTATTGATGTATTGAAATCAAATGGCATTCAAATCAGTATGGATGGTAAAGGTCGATGGGTAGATAATGTGATGGTTGAACGATTATGGCGGAGCGTTAAATATGAAGAGGTGTATCTCAAAGCTTATAGCAGTGTCACAGATGCGAAAAAGCAATTGAGTGCATATTTTGAGTTTTATAATCTGAAACGACCTCATTCGAGTCTAGACAAAATGACACCAAATGAGTTTTACTATGATCAGCTACCCCAACAAAACAAGGTGGCTTAACTAGAGCGGAATATCACTTATAAATACGCTTTTAGTTGTTCAAACAAGTGGAACCACCTCTGTTTGTAATGATATTTTATAAAATTCAATATTAGATCTGCAGAGAAAAACTTATCAAACTAAGTATTGGCTAGTCTTTTTCTTCGAAAAACTTATCAAACGAAGTATTAAGTTAATCTTTTTCTTCAACTTCTTCCTTAAACTCAAACAAATCATTCATCGTACAGTTAAAGTACTTACACAACTTATCGGCGACTGGTAATTCAATACGTACAGCACGGTCATAATACATACTTGTGAGCGTGTTGCGATTGATACCTGTTGCATGCACCACTTCACTTAATTTTAAAATTTTTCTATCGCCCATGAGGCTAGATAACTTACAAGTAATCATATTTAAATTAATTTACAAAAAATAACTTGCTGTGGGTTATTTGAAGTTGTTGACTGAGTAATACTTTGCTAAAATTAACCTACAGCAGGTTATTACAACTTATAGAAAGTATATTTTATCCATTTCAACTAAATTATAACTTTTTAAATATAAGGATTGAACCTGCATTAGATTATTTTGTGGAGATGACCGCCGTGTTACCAAATGAGTTATTGATCAGCCAGCAAGCTCGTGACTTAGGAAATCAATTAATTAAAGAAATGAACATCAATAGAAGTTATGGAATGGCTAATTTTCTTGGAGTAAATACTTGCTATGATAATCATCAGGCTGTACTTATTTGGACATTTCAACTGCTTGAAAGGGAACCTGCCTTAAATGAATTAGCAGAAATTAAAAAATATTTTCTTTTAATCTTTCCAGATAGTGTTTATCAATTAGCCTAAGTTGTTTTTAAAATTAATTTATTAAATAAAAAGCACTAAATCAAAGAAAGCTTTATTTAAAAATACCTATTAATTCAAAAACATACCATTTACTGAATATATGAAGCATAGGTTCCTGCTCTATCACTCACTCGTACTAAAATTACATCGCTCTTTTTACTGATACTAAACAATTTATGTCCACGCCACGTTCTGCGGCTTCGAGGGCTAGTTTTTGTTGAACCACTGAGAACAAGGACAACAAACTGCCTACTATATTTTCCCGGAGAGTGGTGTAGGAACTTTTTCATTATTGCTAATCATATCAGCGACAACATCAGCAACGAGCTCCTCTATTCCTGAGAATGCTTTAGACTGATCCGCATCAAGCCAAGACAATGATGGAAACTCAGCACATCATTCGTTTAAGACCTATTTTAATGACGGCACTGGTCGCAAGTTTAGGTTTTATTCCAATGGCGTTAAACACTGGAATTGGTGCAGAAGTACAACGACCACTAGCAACAGTTGTTATCGGCGGTATTGTATCTTCTACAATTTTAACTTTGTTTGTATTGCCTATTTTATATCAATGGGCGCATGGCTCTGAGAGTAGCAAACAGCAATCCGACGAAATTTAAAATCAAAAAAAGCAGCTTAATTACTAGGTTATGCCTAATTAAGCTGCTTTTAATATTGTATGCCCAACATTTTATTGATAAAGCTTACTGCGCTTCATCCCGACAATTTTCATTTAAAAACTCAAACTCTATCGTTGTATGCGATAAATGATAGGAAGATAATTTAGCTGCAACTTCTTGTTTAAGCCTAATTAATTCTTTAACGTCAAAGTTGTCACTCAGCTCAAGGTGCGCTGTTAAAACGTGACTTTCACCATCTAGTGACCAAAAGTGCATGTGGTGGATACCATTAACTTCAGGAAATTCCATTAGTGATAGTTTAATACGCTTTTGAGTCTCTTTATCGGGTGCAGCTTGAAGAAATAAAACGAGTGTTGATTTCAGGTTTTTGAAAACATTAAACAAGATGAACAGCGTGAACCCTATTGATAAAAGGGGATCTAATATCGGCAGTTCAGCGAACAACAGTACGATAGAGACTATAAGAACGGCAACCCATCCAAGTACATCTTCAAGAAGGTGCCATGTCAGCACTTTCTCATTTAATGTTTCACCCGCTTTTAATTTTAATACAGCATATCCGTTAACGGCAACGCCGAGTATCGCTAGCCCTAACATCCCCTCGACTACAGGCATTTCAGGATTGGACAGCTTTGGAATTGCTTCAAATAAAATCCAAATTGAGCCAATGATTAAAACAATACTGTTTATCAATGCGCCAAAGAGAGTAAGTCTACGATAACCATAACTAAACTTATCTGATGCTTCTTTATCTGAAAAACGACTTAAAATCCACGCAAAACCTATTGAAAGACTATCACCAAGATCGTGAACTGCATCTGCCATTATCGCCGTACTGTTAGTGAGCCAACCACCTATAAATTCGATAATAGTGAATGTCACATTAAGGAAAAATGCCCAACCAATACGGTCATCTTTACCATGTTGATGACTATGATTATGGTTGTGCATTTTGTACCTCTAGTACTTTTCTATTTCTTAGTTTTGATACATTCATATTAATCAAGTGACGTATCAAGCGTTGATATATCCAGCGTTTGAACCCCGACAAGTTAGTCCCTTTTTCGAGATAGAACTCATCAGGGGAATCATAAAGCCCAAAGTCATCATGAATACCTTCTTTTTGAATATAGGTATTTTCTCCACGCCAATCTGTATCTGGTGATGAAAAGCACTTTGTTGCAACACCATAACCACAAAAATCATCTTTTACTTGGTCAAATTTCTCCTGTAGAGAGCTTAAGTATTGCTCATCCAATATAAAGCCCTCTAAGTTTATCCAACGCCCTTCAAAGTAAACTTCTACCCAACTATGAATGATGTATTTAGGTGCTAACCAAAATACATAGCTTGGGATAGCACCTTTTTGTAGTTGCTGGTCTATGGTAAACCCATGAAATCGGCATTGAATGCCTAGTCCACGCAATAGTGCCATTAACAGATTACCCTTAGTATTACATTGTCCATAACCATCTGCTAGCACATCGCTTGCTGCAATATCATCGCTTTCATTATAACCAAAGAAAATCTCATCTTTTACAAACTGATAAGCGGCACCAATTTTGTTGAAGTTATCCAAGTTTTTCCACCTACGTTGATCGATCAAGGATTGGATATCTTTGTGTTCAAAATTAACGATATTCGTATTGTTTAAATATTTCTCAGTCATTTTTTATATATCCTTTTCGTTGCATACTTATACTATAGACTCTATAGTAACTATAGAGTCAAATGTCTGGGGGAAATTGATGAAAATAGGCGAATTGTCAAAAAAATCGGGCTGTTCAATACAAACGATTAGATATTATGAAAGAGAAGGATTTCTGTTAAATCCAAATCGTTCAGAAGGTAATTTCAGGCTGTATGATAGCAAAGCACTTAAACAATTGGAATTCGTAAAGCATTGTCGCAGCCTAGATATATCACTCAATGATATTAAACGTCTTATCGAATTAAAAAATAAGCCAGAAGAAAGCTGCTCTAGCGTTAATGCATTAATTGATCAGCAACTTGCACTAGTGAATAAACGCATGAAAGAATTAAGGGCGCTTAAAGCTGAATTACAACAAATGGCTAGTGCTTGTGGTTCGAACAACCCAACATACTCATTATATTCTGCTGACCATGTAACACGGCAAGTATATTGTTTACTATCCATTTGAAACCCCATAATGTTTTAAGTCTATGTATAAAAGTACGATTTTCACTTAGCAGTACTTAAATAATCACCCCACCACTGCATCATTTCAGTCCGCTGGGCTAAATAGTCAGCGTGATTATAGCTGGCACGGGTACGGTTCTTATCAATATGTGAAAGTTGTGCCTCAATCCAGTTATCCTGGAACAAACCTGAGTCATTCAAAATGGTACTAAAAGTGGAACGTAGTCCATGAGAGGATAATTGATGTTTTCCATAGCCCATCTTACGTATAGCCATATTTAATGTATTAAAATGAATCGGTTGATTATGTTTCCGTGGGCTAGCAAAAATGTACTTTTCACCGTATGACCATTGCATGACGTCTTTTAAAATATCTAAAGCCTGATCTGAAAGTGGAACTAAGAAGTCGGGAATCTCATGGCCTAATATGACTTTTCGTCGAAACTGTTTAATATGCAAGGCAGGTATTTTCCAGACTTTTTCATTTAAATCAAAATGATGAGGCTCAGCCAATAACAATTCAGCCCCTCGCACGCCAGTATGTAATTTGAACAGCAGTGCTTTTTTAATAATCGGATGGGCATCCAATTTTTGTAATTTATACTTAAAATCAGATATATCCTCCGCTTTCAAATACGGATAATTTTTCTTGATTTTACTGTTAATGGCGATTTTATTTAAACCATGCGCGATGTTGAATTCACAATAACCCATCGCTACAGCGTAGTCATAAATTTGGTTCAAATAACTACAAGCTTTCTTGACAGGTTCTTTTACTTGGCGTCCCTCTATTTTTTTGATTACTGAAACCAGGTCATAACGCTTGATGTTTTGAAAAGGTAGATCCTGAAGGTCTGGATAAATATCTTGCTGTAAGCATCTTTCTGCTAACTGTAGTACACCACAGCGGGGTAGATCGTTGAAGGCATTTTTCAGTTTGAACTGTAACCACTCCTCCCCGACCTTACCAAAGGTGATGACATTAGAGGCAGTATCTTGTTCAAAACAGAAATCATTGTCTTTAAAGTCATCTCTGACTTGTCGTGCCTTTTTCAGCGATAAATCAGGATAACGACCTAACTGAATGCGTCGACGTTTTTTAGTTTGTGGATCTGTATAGCGATAGCACCAAGATTTTCTTCCACTCGGCTCAATCTTCAGGCTAAGCCCATCTTCATCGGATAAAAAACTGGTTTTTTCCTTACAATGAGCTTGGCGAACTTTAATTTCAGTAAGACTCATGGAATTTAAATGAAACCTAACAATGGGTTGATTGGATCAATTATATCAAAATAGAACGCTTTATGTATGATGCGTACACTACGCATCATATATATTTGTAATATATTGTTTTATATATTTAATATTTTAAGTATTTGTATTTTAGTAACCATTATAAGTACCACCTCTTCTTTAAGTTCCCAACAACTCACTTTTTCTGTCATCAATGTTAAATAAGTCTTGTGCTTTAAATTCTTAGATGACCTCCTCTACCCTTTATTATCATTTTTATAAAAGTAACTATATGTACTCATTAAAATTTGTAGAGCTCAAAAACAAAAAAGACCGCTATATAGCAGTCTTTTAACTTAATTAAATAATAATTAATTCATTTTCATCATAAGTGCATAAGCATCACGTTTGTTTTGACGCAATGATTCTATCTCGGACTTCGTCAGCTGTTTTACGAGAGTAATTAACTATAACTAAAAATATAGACAAATATTTGCATAAGTTCTCATTTTGTCTATGTCGATTCAGTAGTGGCAAGGTGGGTATTTATTAGAGATTTAAATGATTATCTTTTGTATTTTAGGTGAGTGTCTTGGTATATTAGCATCCATATCTATTGATTATCCAATCCCTTAACCTAGGCATGACTTTGTGAAATTAACACGCATCCACCATTGTAAAAACTTGAATGTGCAAAAGTACAAACAGCTTGAGAAACAAGCTGTTTTACTTGGTCGTATTCGTAGCGAGGTGTGGGCTAAATATGGTGCTATTTCAGGTTTGAATATCAGTGACAGAGCTATTCGTGATGCGTGGATGAAAGAAAGTCGTGACTTTGGTGTTTCTGCAAATGCGTGGAAAGAAACGCTACGTGATTGCATAGGTGATATTAAAGCCTATCGAGAAGCATCAAAAGACAAAGTAAAGCAGGCGATCCGAAAACGCACCTCCTGTAATAATGAACAAAAAAGACTATACACCTTGCTTAAAAAAGATGAATGGATGACTGATAATTTCCTCCATCGTCAAATGCGTAATCACTTTAAGCATGGTGTTAATCACACACATAATCAAATTATTGTTCGTGCGGATATGTGTAAAACTTTTGAGTTAAATGGTCAATGTTGGCTTAAAGTGCCGAGTCTAGTCCCTCGACAAACCATTAAAATTCCACTAAACACCACTGTTGATTTTGCGCCACAAGGCACACTTAGAATCATTCTAAAAAACGGTAATGTTGAAGTTCACTCAACTTATGATGCAGTTGAAACACAGGATTGTGGTCAGGAAACCGTAGGTGTTGATAAAGGTTATTCAGAAGCCTTTGTGGATTCTGATGGTGAAGTATATGGCAATGGTTTAGGTAAATTGATCTCAAGTGAATCAGACTACCTAAATCAAAAGTACAAACGTAGAAATAAGCTCAGAGCGATTTCTAAAGCCAAACCGCACAAGAAACAGAAAATTGAGTTAAATAATCTAGGTCGAAAAAAACTAGATAAGCGACAAGATACTCAAAAAGCAAAGCTCAAAACATTAATATTTACAGCAACTCACAAGTTGGTTGATAAAGCCAAAGTGATTGTTGCGGAAGATTTAACATCCCCAATTCAAAGTAAACGCAACTATGGCAAAAACACCAATAGACGCTTAAATACATGGGCTAAAGGTTTGTTAGCTAATGCCCTAACTTCTATATCTCACCGTAGAGGTTCTACGGTGCATCTAGTCAATTCTGCATATACTTCGCAAAGTGATTCTTTCTTGCATGGCCTTTTAATAGGTACACGTAAGGGAGATCGTTTTCACCGTTTCAATGGGGAAGTTGTGCAAGCTGATTGGAATGCTGCGAGAAACGTGCTTGCAAGATTAAACGACAATGAGATAAGTCGTTATACGCCTTACAAAACTGTAAAGCGTATATTGCAAGAACGGACTGACCGCTACAAGTCGGAACTGACCGACTCAGGCTCTAGTTACACGCTTGGCAACAAGACATTAACAGAGTGCGAATTAGTCCTTGAGTATGTTTGAATACATTTTAAGGAACAGTAGGATAAAAACATGCACTTATTTAAATTAACTGACGAACAACTCGCACAAATTCTTATCCCGAAACGATTTGTACCACCTACTCCACCTGAACATGAAGGCAAGAATATGGTCTATGTATTTGATAGTGAGGATAAGTTTGAACTGACTTATGATGAGCTGGTGGAAATCATTAGCAAAGCTAGAATGGCTGGTCCGAAGTTGATACCTGTCTTAGGCACCGTGAATTAAATTGTGCAGTGTTCGCACGCCACTTGAAACATAACTTGATTGGAAATGAATTTGGGCTGAGAAAAATTCAGTTCAAATTTAACCTGACGGGCACACTAAAAAATGGGTAATTGTCAGATCGAGTTTGGACTACAACACTTTAGCTCATCGATTTACCATACCGCTAATCTTCACACCATTTTCGTAAATCCAGCGATCAAACTGTGATACTACATTCCGCTTATTAATCCAAGTCAGCATGGTGCTTTTCATAAAGGCAGTTTACTTATAAACAGGGAAATTTCTAAACAATTCCCCTTTAACATGCTTAGGCTATTTGATCCAGAGTTCATCTTTTTGCATCATTTTTAACATTAAATTAAATATAACCAGCGGAGTAACATTTTTTTTGTTAGAGCCGACAACTCTTTGAAAACTAAATTTAACGGTTCGCTCAGGAGCATCCAAATTAACTGGGTAGTTTTGTTTTTCTAAATACAGATGATCTCCTAACATTGGCTCTATACCAGTAATAAAATTAACAATTTGTTGCTCATCACCTTTCATTCGGCATTGAAAATGTAGAAAATTCTTACGCAGTTTTCCAAATAATAATAATATTTTAAGCGCCTTAACCATGTTCTTTTCTTTCAGTGCATCTTGCTGCCTATCATCTTTATAATGAAAATCAAGGAGAGGAATTATTTCATCTGGACGAGTCAGTTTTTTAGCCTTTTCGTAAAGTTCATCAAACCAACTCTCTTCTAAATTCTTACTATAAACATAATTCGTTTTTAAATTAAATTTTTGGCGATCCATCCATTTAGTGCTCATCCATTGACATCGTTGCATCCATTCTTGAGCTTGGGTATCTTCGCTTAATCGACCTTCTCTAAAACTTATCAAACGTTGAAAAGGTGTCAGAGTACTCTTCTCTATACTAAACTTCTTTTCTTGTCGGCCAGCCATCGTAACTGGCTGTGTTTGCTGATAAGAATTAAACCATTTCTGCTGCTGAGTATAACGATTTAGGTTTATGTAGTCTGTACTTGACTTCACTGGACTAAAACACTGTTCTAATACTTTTTTTGAAATGATACACGGCGAATTATAAATTCGATCGACTGCTAATAAATCCAAAACATGAAGGTAATTTGAAGCCGTTTGCTCAATACTGCTATGCCCCATCCAAGAGGCGAGCACCTGCCATTTATGTTGAATAATCTCTTCTTGAGCACGTGCTTTCATACCAAACAATAAATCCCTCATCTTTTTTGCTTTTACCCAAGGACAATCTGTGTAGGTCTTGATCATTTCTTTTGAACCGAGCAAAGTTATTGCTAGATAGTTAGCAGCACTGTGGCGTAATGTATGAAAACTAAAGCCATGATGCATACCTAATATTTGACTAAACAAATCTACTGTAATTTTGCTGATACATTGATCAGTTAATACACGATGATTCACACTAAAAAGTAGATCATCCTGCTGATTAACCAAATATTGCTCATAACGATGTTGTATGTAACGTTGTACTACTAAAAACTCATGTTCTGACAATGCAATTTTCAATGGTATTTGACGATTCGCACTTCGCGTTTTCAGACGGCGATATGAATTGTCTTGGATATGAAGCGTGATATTATTAAAAACTGTATTTTCTTTTTCTTTATAAAGTAGCTCTGGGCAAATAATATCTTGTATTTTAAGACAACGAACTTCATTTAATCGAAGTCCAGTTCTATAACTTAGTAAATACATCAGCTTTAAACAACTCAGATGATCGACCCACTCTGATGCCGTTGGCTCTTGACTTAAATTTTCTAGTTTTTCCAATAATTTGCCAAATAGCAAAGGACTCACTAGCCGTGCATTGCAAATTTGTAAATGCTTAAAACTTGAATTCTGTAACACCAATACCCCTGGAGCATCATAATTCTCTATACAGAATTGATGAAAATCTTTTAGGCGACCAAAACGGTATTCTGCGCTTTGGTGCATCTTACGAGAGGTTTTTCCTTTCACCGAATCTCGTTGAACTGCTTTTTCATCACGTTCACTGCTGTATTTCAATAGCTGCCGATATAAATCCTCATAGTCATCTATGGATTGTTGCTTTAAATCTAATTTATTGAGCCAAATCTCAAATATAAATTCTTTGCCAAACGATCCTAAGTAGCTTTCAATAGTTGATAATTGAAGCCCTCGTTTTTTTAAATGCATTAACCAGTGAATTAAGCGTAGTTGAGCATCAATTAAAGACTTTTCCTCCGTATTAGCATCAACTATCTTCTCCTCTAACACCCTTCTAGTTTCTTGCCAAAAACGTAGCGTGCGTTCTTCTTTATTCCTCTTTTTATCTAAACGCTCAACTTTTTGACCTTTACGTTTCTTTTGACCAAACAACATCAACTCATACGGAATCGTTTGTAATTTGCTTTGAACAGTCGGAACTTCAGGAAGTAACTGCTCTTGTTCAAAATGAATAGGGCGATTATCTGGTTCTGTGACTTGATTGTAATCATTATTCCACAGCAATCTAAATTCGGATGGCCTTAAAGCAACAGTATTAATCTCTTGCTGAAGCACATTACTCAAAAATATATCTATGCTGAGGTTTGGATTAAATTCGAGTACCATTTGCACATCATTAAATGCACGAAATCCACGGCGTTTAATTTGATATTGCAGATCCCCAAGACTTTTTTTCCTGCCTATCTTACTCAAGCTTTCTAAAATACAATCTTCAACTGAATGTTGCAGACAAAATTCTTTCTGAGTAGCTTTCAACTTTTTTAAATATTGCAAAATGAACTGCGCATATGGGTTAAAAAAAACATGTTTCCATTGGTACAACTTTCCCTGTTCTACATCGTTGCCATATTGAGAGTTTTCAACACGATAATGTAGTAACAATGGATTAGTGATTTTTTTGTAGTCCGAATGGTATAACCGAAAACAATTCAGATCTGTACCAAGCTCAATGGCCTCCTGCAATTGCTTCTGAATAGCAATCAAATGCTGTTCATCTGCACAGCCTGAAATATATATAAAACTTAAGCATAAATTTCCCCATAAGTACTTTGGTTCATTCCAATATTCAAATGAATCTTGCCAATACTGCCTTAATTCCTTAAGTACATGGATATGTAGATGCCCCTGTTCTAACCGTGACTCTGTACTCTCAATTTTTCTAGGCAGTACGATCCGTTTAGTATGTGGATTTAGCTTAATTCTGTATGATTTTTTATCTACATTCTGGTTGAATTGCTTCCTTCTTTTATTAAATTCATCTTCAGTAAATTGCATCAGTTTTGATTGTTCGTCTCGGCTCAACTTTTGACTCAAACAATCAACACTATCTTTAATGTCATGCCATTTTTCAGCGATCTGCTGATCAAGTTTTTGCTGCATTTCTTTCGTCAATACTTCAGGTGGAGAAGGCTGTCTATCTAGCGACTTTTTCACCATTTTATGAATATCAACAAATAGATCATCTAGTTGTGGTTTTATTAGTTCTTTGATTTTTTGCATACAACTATTTTCGCTCTAAGTGTTTAATCGATAAAGATTTGACATTATCTTGCAATTGCTGGCGGGCTTGCTGTACATAGACATTCGGGATAAGTGAAGAATGCGGATGAAAAGCCTCTCGGTCACGTTGGTCATGACCATACAGGGCCTGAATTAAGTGAAAAGCTAATGCTGGTTTACCCTCTTGCTGCTCATGCATCAAAAAGTTCATGTCAAAATGACGTAACCAATTCGAATACATATTCTTTGGAAAGACTCCTTGCATATATGAATTCACCCATTTTCTCGATAAAGGGATTAACTTAATTTTCCTGCTCTGCCATTCTTTGACAGTTATCGGCAAGATATCTTTACTAAAAATGACCTTACCAAAAAGATCATTTACAGTTATCTTCTTCTTTGCAAAGACTTGTCTAAAAAATGAACCGTACGCTTCAATAATTTGTTCTAAAAAGGCAGTGTAATTTTGCAGTGTTTTTATGAAAAAATCAGATAAAGGGATAAAACGACCATCTTTTCTTGCTTTACTATTTTTTTTATCATTCACATATAAAAGCTTGAGCTCAACACAATAATCATCCAAATTCCCCAACAGGTTTTTTTTAGGCCGACTTGCCAAACTCAACAAACTGATATGCCACATCCAACACGCATATGCATTAAGTTGATTAATAATGTGCTTATCTTCTTGGATGTTTTCGTGACAATGTCTATGTAAAATATGGAATTGCTCTTTCACAAAATTGGGTTCAAGTGCCAGTTGGCTCCCTATCCTTCCTATAGATAATGCAGATTGCACTTTGAATTGTTGTTGCAATATTTTTAGTTCAGCCGTGTCTTCAGTAAAATGTGTGGAATGTGGTGTAAGTGCTTTTTCTAAAAAGGCTAGATATGTGCTACTGAGTTGAGTTTTCGGTAGCCCGCCATAATAGATACCAGGCATGTGATGCTGACTATCCCGCCCAGCAATTACATGAGCAAGATATTCATTATATGTTTCATAATATATATGAAAATATAATTGAGCCTGCAGTTTTTCTACAGTGATCGAACCTACAAACCGATTATCAAGCCAATTCTTAAGTTTCGTATTAATGTGTGTTGATGAAATTAGTGGATTCGATGCTTGTTCTATATAGTCAAACCAAGCAGAAGGTAAATGTAGTTGATGTGTCATCACTTCATTCCACCGCACATGATTTAAGCTCTTAATCTTCTGCTCTGTAATTTTAAGATTTAATTTGAGTAAATATTCGCGACGTCTACTTGAACCATTCTGGATCAAAATTCCATCTTGAATAAGCTCGTTAAAATCCATCAGTGCGACGGGTGATAATCCCGTCAAAAGTGACAATAAACATGCTGCAGCGATTGCAGCATCCCTCCAGTGCCCGGATAACTCGGTTCTCAACACATAAACAATTTGCTTCAGTATATCTGGCGCCAAATAATGTGGATTTGTAACAAAAGGAGCATGACGGCGCTGGCGATGCCGCATTAGATGCGTCGCATTATCGCTGAGTATATAATTTAAATTTTTAGACTTTTCATCTTCTGAATAAAACTCCATTTCAGGATCTAATAGATCAACTTCACCCTCTTCATCTTTGTGAAGAGCGGCATCATAAATACTAATCTTTGCGTTATGTCCAATATCTACTTGCTTACCCGTTTTAATTTCACGAAATTTTTTGAGTTCATTTTTCGTCGGCCATTGCAAAACTTTGCTTTTTTTTGACTTACGCTGACGATGAACTACACGACGATCATCTAGTCTTTTAAAAATTATTAATAGAGCCGATAAATACTCTATGACTTGTACTTGTTTGAAATCTTTAATATTAAAAAGTTGATTACGATCCTCTTTTTTCAAATTACGTTCGTACGTGACATAACAATTTAGCAGCTTACTACATTCATGAAATAATTCAGCATGATTAGAATCCAGCACATATCGTGAGACATAGCGTAATAGGTCACAAACATGTTTTTGCTTATTCTCAGCTTTATCAATTTTTGCAAATTCTTGATACTGCCGATATGTTAAAAAACTCGCTTGTAGAATCAAATAACGTTGCGATGACAGCTCTTGTGTATTACTAGAATCTGGACATGCAAAAAAACTCACAGCAGCTAAAAAAGAATACTTACCGATCTGTCTGGAGCCTGATATATAGCTATAAATTTGTTGTGCTAATTTGTATAGAGCGTAGACATCTTTATACAAATCATCTGATAGATCGACAAATTGTGTATTTACAATATCATCACGTAATAGACAATAATCTTGTTGATATTTTTCTGCTAAATCTAAGAATTGCTCTTGTGTTTCAATGTTTGGCATATTCATTTTCGCTTAATATTTTTATCACGTTGCATTGTTTAAATTCATTGTGATCAGAACGATTTGGTAAAAGTTGATCCTTTATTGAATTCTTTGTTAGCTTAAAAAATCTTGCAAAAAATTTAGCATCCAGTTCTTTCTGAGCTTTTCTTTCAAAGCACAAGTGTTGTTGTGATTTTTCGATAAAATCATCAAGATTATGTATCAACTGTAAGATTGCAACATAATTAGAATGCACACGTAAGCCTGGCTCCGTTTGCATCAATAGCAAGATTTTTTGCCAAATTTTCACATAGATTATTTTGAACTTTGCTTGTACTACTACTTTCTGACTCTGTTTAATCTTTTTGATTTTCAGTAGTTCTGAGTTAATTTTTACTATCTCAAGTTGAACATTTTTTCGGTCAAAGCAAAAGGGCATGATAAATTGCCCCATAAAAATTTCTATATTTTTTACCAAATAGTCAAATCTTAACATTTTTATCGATTTAAAAAATGAGCATATCTTTGTATATGAAACTTCATTTAATTTATCAACTAAATTTTCTCAAAATTACAATTCTCAACAAATACATACGGTTTGCTTATCTATGACGGTCTAAATTTTAAGAATTCTTCCACTTTTTTTTAGTTTTCTGTTATTACATGAAACAATACCGTTGTATTACATTTTAGAAATGCTGTGTATGCAGCATTGATCAAAAAGATTCTCTGCTATACTTACTTCACGTGTAGCATCAATGGAGTTTCGAAATGCTCAGAACCACTGAACAGAAAAGAAAATATATTCAAGCGACACGTTCGCAAAACTATCAAGCCAGCCTAAAGCTTGAAGGCATTACAACGACAGCTCAAACAACTCAACAAAGTAAAGCTGAAATCTTGCAAAAATATAAGAAGTATTCGCAACCCGAATCTTAGTCAGGTGCATGTATGGATAAATATGGGGAAATGGGTGACAGCCTGTATTGTTACCCTGGCACAAATATCCTAAAGAATAAACTCAATATTCGTGATGAACAAATTTTAGAACAAGCTGAACTGGAACTGTCTGGATTAGCAAGTAGTCTCATTGAATATGCTGAACCACCCTACGACTTAAAATACTTAAAATCAATTCATGTACAGCTTTTTGGCGACTTATACGACTGGGCAGGAAAATTAAGACAAATCGATATTTCCAAAGGTGATACCCGTTTTTGTAATTTTTCCCGTATTGAAATTGAAACCAATAAATTACTTAGGCCACTTCAAGAAAAAAAATACTTTCAAGGCTTAGCACCACAAAAACTAATCCCTCAACTTGCCGACTTGTATTGTGAGCTTAATGTCATACACCCATTCCGTGAAGGTAATGGACGTACACAACGGATTTTCTTTGAGCATCTGATTGCTCATTGTGGTTATGGTATTGATTGGTCTCGCATTGACTCTCAACAACAATGGATTCAAGCAAATATTGAAGGTTTTTATGGTAATTTAAATCCATTAATTCAGATTTTTGAAATATGCTTTATTCAAAATACCTAAAATTTAAGTAGTCAGAGCCTACAATCCTTAATTAGCCATCATCTTTGCTTCAATCCACTGATTAATTTCCCAAATAAACCAACAAACACGATTCTTAGAAATCTTAATACTCTTCGGGTAATTTAGGATCGTAATATTCAAATTACTTATCTAGAATTGAATAGATCGTTAACTTAGATAGACTTTTAAGCAATATAACTTGCCGCATGTTTATCAACATATGTCTCAAAAAAGTCTGCCCACACATAGATTTATGGCGTTTAGTGCTTAAATTTCAGATTAATCTTCGTCTGATGACTGGAATGGATATTACAGATTACATGCAGGTGAATTGCTTAGTAGCTGTATCATCGCTTTTGTGTAATCCAATACATTTGATCAGAATGTTCTCTTTTTCAATAAAGCAGCCTCTTCTGCTTTTCCTGAACCAACGAACTATGTCATTGATTTGAGTCAACCGACAACAGTGATGCTGAATCAAATCCCCAAAGAAGGGATTAAATGCAAGATGTGGTAAAAAAAAATAGGGGATGGAAGTTATTATCCGTCTAATTGAAACCAGCCCATGAGTCGAGATCAGTTGAGTAAGAATCATTTTAAGTGAATAAGAGAAGGATGGCTCACCTCACTTCTCCGAATAACAACGCTATGCTTTTCAACCAAGGTAGAAATTGGCAACTACATTTCATTCTTCATCATGCTGATCTTATGGCATGTAGACAATTACTACATCATTTGCATTCAATGCTCAATACAGCCTGTCAGCAGAACCGCAGCGATACTTTTTTTCGTGCATACATGTAGTGTTTAAATCCATTCATTTTTCAATGATCCTCTGCCGTTTATCACATTTATGGTCGATCTTTAACCTTGTGAAAAATGCACATACCGATCCCTTCAAACTGTCAAATTTATGTATGCATGACATTTAAAGAAAATTATCTGATCAATTTTTTTAGGTAAAATTCATCAAGAAAAAGTTATTATTATTCATAACATCACCAATAACCACATAAAAACAATAATTTAATAAATTATTCTTCCAATTTTTTTATATTTAGTGTTATTACCTCTAAATCCATGTTTACCACCTTCTATTACATAAGTAATTTAGAAGTATCCACGATATAAATTGCTTGCCCTCACACCTCTCCCCTCTCACGCCCAAAAAATTTATACTGAAAGGCAGATTAAGCCCGTTCGAGTTACATATAGCCGCATGCTATATTGAAAGCATTAAGAAAATATCCTCAATATTTATAGGATTTTTAAAGTATGAACTAATTTTCGAAGAACCCTTTCTAAGTAATGTGACCTATTAGGAAAAATGAAAATACTGAAATCTCCGTATCAACAATCAGTCAAAGTACATCCTGATGATTTTCTGTAACCGATACCCAAGGACTATACCTACCCTTCTGATGTGCTGTGCAACAAAGCCCTCCTTAGCCACACTATAGCTATAGATTAATTCCATTATTTTGTGATTTAATTAAATTATTCATTCTTAAGACCCAATTTAATGGATTTATATTTCACTAAACCAGAAGAAGTTGTGACTCTTTTAGGTGAGCGTTTACGTAAGCAACGACTCTTTCTGGAGATGTCTCAAGCTGAGGTAGCAGCACGCGCTGGTGTCGGCGTGAATACAGTTTCGAATCTTGAAGCGGGACGAAATGTATCTGTTGAAAATTTAGTCCGTATTGCAATGGTCTTGGGTCGATTAAACGAACTTCAGGAACTATTTAAACCTCAGCTTAACAGTGTGAATGACATTCTTCGCTATGAGAGTCAAAGTAAGCGCCACCGTATTAAGAGGAAGGGATAATGCTCAATAGACTTAATGTTTATTACAACGGTTGGGACGAATCATGGTTATGGGGAACGCTGATTAGTTCAACAGCCACGACAGGTAGACCCACCATTGCTTTTGAATATAGTCCAGAAGCAATACAGCAAGGTGTTGAGCTCTCTTCTTACTTGCTGCCTTTAAAAGGTCTACCATTCAGACAAGGTTTTCCTACTCATCAAATGGGACTCCCAGGTCCAGTCTATGACGCTTTACCAGATGGTTGGGGCATGATGTTGATGGATCGATATTTCAAAAAAATTGGCTTAAATTCAGCACGAATTGGACCTTTGGAGCGTCTGACCTATATTAGTAGTCACGCAATGGGTGCCCTCTCCTTTGAACCTTGTGTTGCTGACATGCAAACCTCAGAAAATATCCCTTTACAACAACTGGCCCAGGAAGTTCAAGAAGTACTCAAAGGTGAAGGTGGTGAATTTCTACAGCATTTATTGGTCATGGGTGGCTCCCCTCAAGGTGCCAGACCAAAAGCGTTGGTTTACCGAGATCCTGTCAATTTAGAGTTTTCGACTCAAGATTCTGATCAACATGAAGCCTGGCTGATTAAGTTTCCTGCTCAGCAAGAGCATCCTGAAGTCTGCGCCATTGAAGCCGTCTATGCAGAATGTTTGCGACTTTGTGCAATTGAGACTCCAGATACCCATTTCTTTAATTTGCCCAATGGTTTAACGGCTTTTGCTTCTAAACGATTCGATCGTCAAAATGGTATGCGGATTCCAATGCAGAGTTTGGCTGCATATACAGGAGCAGACTATAAAGTTCCAGGTAGCCTAGACTATCGCAATTTTCTCCGGGCAACCTTGATGTGTACGCAAGATGTACGAGAAAGATTGCATGCTTTTAAACGTGCTGTGTTTAATGTGCTTTTCAATAATCGGGATGACCATACTAAGAACTTTTCATTTCTCATGGAGAAAAATGGTCAATGGAAATTGGCTCCAGCCTATGATGTGACCTTCTGCGAGGGTCCAGGTGGTTATCATCAAATGGACATTATGGGAGAAGCGCTCAATATTTCCCGAAGTGACATACATAAACTCGGTACTTCAGAAGCTAATCTGACTACTCTAGAAGTCGATGAGATCATCTTGACCATGCGTGAAATTGCACTTCAATTTAGTCAAATTGCGCAGCGCCTGTATCCCCATCAAATTCGAGAATCTACCCTACAGATGATTCAATCACGGATTCAACAGAATATTGATTTTTTAACTGAAACCTAAGCGTAAATATAAACTAAGCGCCAACCATCAACTGCAAATAGACTTTGATATAGTTAGTCGCTACATAATCTGTAGAACCTGTGAATTAGCTCTCTTTATAATCACGAATATTAGATGGATCACCGCCAAGATATATTCTGCAAACGTGAAATCACTACATCCAGATCGAAAATCACTAAGAAAAAACTGTCACCAAAAAAAGGTCTGCACTATGGATAGATGCAGACCAAACTCTGGATAACTACCAGCACGAGAAATATGTCGCAATTTTGCATAGACATGAATTTGATAAAATCAGCCCAGAAAGCCAGAAATTCATAAAAACTATTTCATCAATCCCCTATAACTTAATCACGTTCATGGTCGATCTTAAATCTTGTGAAAAGTACTCATGCTGACCTAGCCAAACTGTAAAACTCATGTATTTATAGCCTTTAAATGAATCTTTCAATCGGTATATTTAAGGTAAAAACTAGTAATCAGAAGTTATTATCACCCCCATATAAAACAAGGATCAACTTAAAAACAATAACTTAGTAAATTATTCTTTCATTTTTTTTATATTTAGTGTTATTTTAATGTACTATTCATTGGATATCCCTCTACTTATAAGCCTGTGATCTTGCGAATCAGATGGTTCACTTTAACATTCTCTAAGCTGCCCGAGAATTGCTCTGCTCCCTGCCCTATGGCTTCCAAGAAAACATCAGCCCCGCCATGTGTTTCTTTATCTTTAAAACCTGTCTGAATCACGGCTTCTTGCTGGAAATCATCCGCAGCAGCTCCCGTACACCAACCAGTTTCACTCAAAGGATAAGTAAAACTATATTTCTCACCTTGTTTAGGTTGTGGACCCTGTACTGGATGACAGATATCACTGTCTTTCAAATTGATTACTAGGTCATCCATCCGATTTTGTGTCGGACGCTTTTTGCCCGTACCAAAACCAATAATCGGATAAGGTTGTCCATGAATATCTTTGGCAAAACCCGCACGATCATAGTTTTTAACCAAACCTAGTACACTGGTTTCCTGACCTTGTACATATTTTCCAGTACGCTTGGCATAGCCATTTAAAATTAGAGTGTGATCATGATCTGCAGTTATCACAATCAAGGTATTTTTTAATTCAGGGTCACTTTGTCGAAGTTTTTTAATGGTTGCATCCAAAGCCTCGTTTAGGGCAATTGTATCCTGTAATGCACGCTTAGCATTGGTGTCATGTAAAGCATGGTCTATACGTCCCCCTTCAACCATCAGGAAAAAACCATTTTTATTTTGGGTTAGAATGTCCAAAGCGGCCAACGTCATTTGCTTTAAGCTAGGTTCAGGCAAGTTTTTTTTGGTTCGATCTAAGTCATAATTTAAATGGCTAGTATTAAACAAACCCAATAATTTTTCATTCTTTCCTAACTTCATCTGGGAGAGTTGAGTTTGATCATAGACCACTCGATAGCCTGCTTGTTGCATTTCTGCGATCAAATTCCGTTGGTCTATCCGTTCTCCCCCTTGATCTTTCGGCAGAAATTGACGCTTACCCCCGCCTAGAATCACATCAACCCCATCTTTTAATTTGACGTTATAACGCTGATAGGTATCACCTTGCGAACTTGGTACTAATTGGGATGCTATGTCATTTTCAGCATCACGATGACAAATATGGGCATAAGTCGATGCTGGTGTAGCATGCGTAATGCGAGTTGTTGTGACTACCCCTGTACCCCAACCTCGTGCTTTGGCCAATTCAAGTAAAGTTTGAGTGTCTTGCTTATTCTGGTTCTGAGGATTGGTTCCACATTGATGATTTCCGGCCTGATTTGGTTCTACTGCAATTGTTCCAGTCTGCATGGATATCACTTCATTTTTCATTTTTACACCTGTCATATAGGCACCCATCGATGGTGCGCTATCTGTAACCTGTGCATCTTCTGAGAAAGTACGAACAAATGCTGACTCTGGCAGTTGATCTATCGGCAGTTGGCCATCTTCACCAACAGCATAAATTCGTGCAGCTGTCAGTGTCGTGATACCCATTCCATCTCCCAAGAAAAAAACCACACGGTGGGGCTGTTTTAGTGGTTGTACTGAAGCAGAAGATGATTGAACTAAAGCAGGACTTTGGCAGCCCGTCAAAATAACTGTGCCCAAACTACAGCATGCCAAACTTATTGATTTTTTATTAAATTTTTTCTTATGCCAAAGCATTGCATCGCCTCATCTTAGGATGGTCGAAAAATACGCTTTAAATATTCAATTTACATGACAAATTTATGAAAATATTATTATGACTAATTAGGGTCTGTTGACATTTACTGTGGCTTTGTTGCACAAAGATTTTAAAAGTAGAACTCCCCTAAGCTTCTCAAACTTAAGTGACAACTTGGGTGTGAGGTCTGCCTAAATCCGTAAATTTATTTAATACTGTCACACGAGCATGAATCTCATTCACTTGGCTCTGAAAGTTTCTCGCACTGAGTTTATATGCGGACCAATTCGTTGTACGGTAGATTTTAGTTGCTGGCTTCTTCATTCGGAAATTATATTGCTGAATCAGACCTTACAAACAGCTTTGTGCAACAAAGCCGTCTTTAAGTACTTTTTTTAAAGGAAAAATCATCGACTTAAATCTATATTTCCAACAGTGCCACTTTTATCGCTTTAGCACCTCAACTTATTTAAGTGGCGTAACTTACATAACTTATGCATCCCATTTAAGTGACCTCAGTTATAGTATTCCGTGTCAGGAATTTGTCCACTTATTCCAATGATGATGAGAACTGCAGCATTGACTTAGATCGCCAGTGCTCAGTACTGGCCATCATGTAGCTTTTATCGCTTTAGCGCCTTAACTTATTTAAGTGGCGT
>NZ_VOYN01000047.1:0-25813 GCF_013420275.1 Acinetobacter sp. YH01020 | reverse complement strand
CTGATGCTAGTTGGTCTAACACCTTGCAATGTTTGTCTTTTATACGTAATTTAAGGGTTTTCATGTACTTATATTAACAATCAAAACTCAAGGAAAATAGTCCTTAGTTAAATCAAACGACACTTCATGTCGTGTCGCTTATATCTCTGACCTGAAGGACTGAGTTTTACGCTCCATTTGGTAAAACAGCTGTGCCATCACGGCATCCTGTCTTGAAACAAAATTCTTCCGCTCACTGATTTGTAAGCTGACCTGTTCTCGTATGGCATCGTATTCCGCTGTTGTGGGTTTGCGCTGATCACTCCAATGTCCATCAGGAACATAGCCTGTTCCATAATGTACATTTAACAATGGATATTCATGAAAATATTTTGGTGTCGCGCGCTTGGTTTTGGCTTCTAAAATATTCAGATGAATCCATTCACTGCCAAGATGTATCAATGGATCACGCTTCATACCTTCTGCAATCCAATTTTTGGCCAGTTTAATATTGCCGATCAACTCATAAGCTGTGCCTAAATTCACTGCCGTCTTCGGTAAACCTGGATGCTCAATTTCCAATTGCACGTAAAACCTTAATGGCTAAATCGTAACGGCCTGCGTAGATCTGATGTACGGCATAATCATTTTCTGCCTGATAGTCTATTGGGCTAGGATGCCTTGATACAAAGTTATTCAATTTTTCGTCATGATGTTCTTAGCATTGATTTTCTTTTTGTGAATCAGATGTATAAAAATCTTCTACATAGGTATTTAAACATGCCCAACTTGGCATAGTAATAAATAATGCACTACTCAAAAGGATTATTTTTTTCAATTCATTATTTTTACAGATTGGCGGATTAAATATCATGTTCGACCTGTCTTTCATTAGCACATTATAATTTTAAAGTGATTGAGTTTTTAAGTTACTGCTATTCAAACATAAAAAAGCCACCCGAAGGTGGCTTTTTTCATTCAGCGAACTGAATTATTCATCATCTTTTTTTGCTTCGTCAGTAGGAGGTAAGTCCTTGACCGCTTCCGCAATTAGACCAAACATATAGTTGCCATAAGCATTTGTTTTGTCGTAATGAAAACGCAAACGTGGCGTAATACGTGTTTTGATACGACGGCTCAGTTCATGACGCAAGAAACCAGATGCTTTATTCAAGACATCTAAAGTTTCTTTATTTGCGGCTTCACTTTGCTCATCGCCTAGCTCACGACCCATTACAGTCACATAAACTTCGGCATATCCTAAGTCTGGGCTCACCTTCACGGCAGAGATGGTCACAAGACCACCTAAGCGTGGATCTTTCAGCTCCTGACGGATCAGTTCTGACAACTCACGTTGTACTGTATCCGCCATACGCTTCAGACGTTGACTACCCGCCATTAAAGACTCCGTTTAATCAATTGAACATCGTACACTTCAATCTTATCTTGTGCTTTGATGTCTTTATAGCCTTTCACTGCAAGACCACATTCCATACCGGCACGAACTTCTTCAACCACATCTTTGTAGCGACGAAGAGATTCAAGCTCACCTTGGAATACCACCACGTCATCACGTAATACGCGAATCGGTTTATTACGGTGTAATGTACCTTCAAGTACCATACAACCTGCAGCAGCACCGAATTTACTTGAGTGGAACACTTCACGTACTTCAGCAACACCCAGAATTGTTTCACGGTGTTCAGGCGCTAATTTACCGCTCATCGCATCTTTCACATCATCAATTAATTGATAGATGATCGAGTAGTAACGAATGTCGATACCATCAGCATCAGCTTTTTGACGTGCAGTATTATCAGCACGTACGTTAAAGCCGAGAAGAACCGCTTCTGATGATTCAGCAAGTGTTACGTCAGACTCAGTGATCGCACCAACACCTGAACCAATAATACGTACTTTCACTTCATCAGTTGCAAGTTCAGCAAGTGCAACGTGTAATGCTTCCAAAGTACCACGTACGTCTGTTTTCAATACCACGTTGACAATAGGCACATCTTTCTTGCCCATAGACGCCATGATATTTTCAAGACGCATCGCAGATTGACGCTCAAGACGTTTTTGACGTTCACGATCCATACGCGCATCAGCAACTTCACGTGCTTTTTTCTCGTCATTTACAACAAGAACTTCATCACCCGCCATTGGCGCTTCTGGTAGACCCAAGATTTCCACAGGAATCGAAGGACCAGCAGATTTAATACGTTGACCATTTTCATCTGTCATTGCACGTACACGACCGTATGACGAACCTGCAAGAACAAGGTCACCCACTTTCAATGTACCGTTTTGAACAAGAATCGATGTTACCGCACCACGTCCTTTGTCTACACGTGCTTCAATTACAACACCTTGTGCCGCACCCTCTTCAGATGCTTTAAGCTCAAGAAGTTCGGCTTGAATTGAGATCAAGTCAAGAAGTTCGTCGATACCTGCACCGCTGTGCGCAGAAACCATTGCCACTGGAACGTCACCGCCCCATTGCTCAGGTACGATTTCTTTCGTCGTCAACTCATTCAATACGCGATCTGGATCAGCAGACTCTTTATCCATTTTGTTGATAGCAACAATAATTGGCGTACCTGCTGCACGTGCATGGTCAATCGCTTCCGCAGTTTGTGGCATAACACCATCATCTGCTGCAACAACCAACACTACGATATCTGTAGATTTCGCACCACGTGAACGCATTGCAGTAAATGCTGCGTGTCCCGGTGTATCTAAGAAAGTAATAATACCTTTTTCAGTTTTCACATGGTAAGCACCAATATGCTGTGTGATACCACCTGCTTCACCTGCAGCCACTTTAGAGCGACGAATACGGTCAAGAAGTGATGTTTTACCATGGTCAACGTGACCCATAATTGTCACAACTGGCGGACGAGTGGTTTGGACACCACGCGCTTCTTCAGCTGCTTCAAGTAAGTTGTCTTCTGCTTGTGTATCCGAAACAAGTACTGGATTGTGACCCATTTCTTCAACAACAAGTGCTGCAATTTCTTGATCAATCGCTTGGTTTTGAGTAACCAATTCGCCCATTTTCATGAGTGATTTGATAACTTCGCGAACTTTAACCGCCATTTTCGCAGCCAAGTCAGCAACAACAATTGTTTCACCAATTTCAACATCATAAACTTGTTTTTTAACTGGTTTTTCAAAGCCATGCTTGTTCGCTTGACTTGTTTTTAAACCACGTTTATGTGAGTTATCACGGAAAGATTGCTCTTCGCCACGACGACCACCTTTTTTAGGTGAACGTGAATTGTTGGTATTGGTACCACGTTTAATTTCACGGTCTTCTTTCGCAAATGAATCTTCATATGCCTGACCTACAAGGCCGGCAGCAAGCGGAGAATCATCTACAACACGAATGGTCGCAGTAGTGTCTTCGTTAGAATACTTAGACGCCATTTGACGCATTTGCTCAAGCGTACGTTGTTGCGCTTCTTCAGCGGCTTTACGACGCGCCGCTTCTTCTACAGCTTTCAATTGTGCTGCTTGAGCTTCACGTGCTTTTTTCTGTTCTAGAGTTTCAACAGGTTTTGTAATTGGCTTGTTGTTTGACTTACGTTTTACAACAACCGCAGCTTTCGGTGTTTCTTGCTTCGCATGTTCTTGCTTCGCAGCAGCACGCATTGCTTCTAAAGCTTGTTTCGCTTTAGATACTGGTTGTTGCTTCGGTTCTTCAACTTTCGCTTCAACCTTAGGTTCCTGTTTACGTGCTTGTTGGTCAGCTTGTGCTTTCGCTAATGCTTCAGCTTTAATTTGCTCAGGATCCGGTTTAACAAATGTATGTTTCTTACGAACTTCTACATTAATCGTTTTTGCCTTGCCCGATGTACTCGCCACTTTAGCAGTACTGGTAGTTTTACGTTTCAACGTGATTTGTCCTGCATTGCCCGCATCCTGACCATGAACTTTTTTCAAATGGTTAACGAGGGCATTTTGTTGTTCAGTGGAGATAATATCGTCAGGTTTAGTTTGTGGTAAACCCGCATCACGAACCTGTTCCAGTAGCTTCTCAACTGGACGACCCACGCTGAGAGCTAACTCCTTAATCGACTTGTCCGTCATATATTACCTCCTAGTTAAACCATGATTCGCGCGCTTTCATAATAAGTTGACCTGCTTTTTCAGCACCTAAACCTTCGATATCAGAGATATCGTCAGTGGCTTGATCTGCAAGATCATCTACAGTTACCACACCGCGAGCGGCAAGCGCATATGCGATTTCTTTAGTCACGCCTTCCATTGCAGCAAGCTCTTCGCTTGGCTCTTGGATGTTTTCTTGTTGCTTCAATGCATCAGCCAATGCAATTTCTTTTGCACGACCTTGTAGCATTTCAACAGTTTCAGCATCAAGTTCGATCTCATCGAATGTTTCCGCAGGAACATACGCAATTTCTTCTAATGATGTGAAACCCATTTCAACCAACGCCATCGCTAAGTCTTCATCAATATCTAGACGTGTAACAAACATATCTAAATATTGTTGCGCTTCGTTTTGTTGGCGTGCGTGATATTCTTCTTCAAGCATCATATTGAGCTTGTAACCAGTCAATTCAGATGCTAAGCGTACGTTTTGACCTTGAGAGCCAATTGCACGCGCTAACTGATCACTCGTTGCAAAAATAATATCTGCAGTACGTTCTTCTTCATCAATCACGATACCTGATACATCAGCAGGCTCTAAAGCACTTGCAATGTATTGTGCCGCGTCATCCGACCAAACGACTACATCAATACGCTCACCATTTAACTCTGACTGAACCGCTTGGATACGTGTACCACGCATACCAATACATGCACCTACAGGATCAATACGGTGATCGTTTGTTTTCACAGCGATTTTAGCACGAACGCCAGGTTGGCGTGCAGCTGCCTTAATCTCAATGATTTCTTCAGCAATTTCAGGAATTTCTTTCTTCATCAATGCGATGAGCATTTCTGGTTTAGAACGAGAAAGTAATAACTGAGCACCACGGCCTTCACGGTTCACATTAAACAAAATCGCGTTTACACGTTGTTTAGGACGTAGAATTTCTTTAGCGATCATTTCTTCACGCGCAAGATATGCTTCTGCATTGTCACCTAAGTCAATGATAAAGCCATCTTTGGTTTGTTTTTTCACTTCACCGTAGATGAGTTCACCAACTTTAGACTCGTAAGCATCTGCAATTAATGCACGTTCTGCTTCACGAATTTTTTGAACAATCACTTGTTTCGCAATTTGTGCCGCAATACGACCGAAATCAATCGATTCAACTTCAAGTTCACGGATATCCCCAATTGCCCATTTTGCAGGATCTACATCAGAGATCGCATCTTGGCATGCTGGCATTTCGTGATCTTCGTCGGCAACCACTTCCCATTGACGGAAAGTACGGTAATCACCAGTACGACGGTCGATTTCTACACGTAGACGAGCTTCTTCCGAGTGAGTTCCCTCGTAGAATTTCTTCTTAGTCGCTGCAACTAAAGCTTGTTCAAGCGCTTCAAAAATTGCATCACGACTTACACCTTTTTCGTTACTAACCGTTTCTACTACGGTAAGAATTTCACGAGCCATAAGTCACCTATTCGTTCAGATTCTTATTTATTAAATTAATCTTGGAAAACCAGATTTGCTTTATCAATATTGTGGCTGTCAATATCCAACACTTGTTGCTTTTCAACTTCAACCTGAATCATTTCGCTTTCAAGGTCTACGCTTACAAGTTTGGCTTGGAATTTACGACGATTATCCACAGCACTGATCAAACGCAAAGCGACTTGCTGACCAATGTATGCCGTCATTTGTTCCAATTTAAAGAACTGACGATCCCAACCTGGAGATGACACTTCCAATGCATATTCGCCTGAAATTGGATCATGTACATCCAACATCGCACCCACTTGCTGAGTGACACGAACACAGTCCTGCACGCCGATACCACGGCCTTGCTCAACTTCGCCATCTTCATTGATGACAGGTTCTGCATTTTCATCAACTTCACGGTCGATATAAATACGTAACAGTGAACGCTTACCTTGAGGTTGGAAATCAATCCCCCAAAGTTCTACATCACATGCTTGCACCGCTGGGGCAATTAAGTCCTGAAGTGCTTGAGTTTTATTTGATAGCTTCATTTACTCTCGTCAAATTTGTGCGATTCGATGGTCGAAATGACCACTACAGACCAATGCAAAACTATAGTAGTAGTGAAACATGACGGTTTGACCAAAATACTGTCGACACTACACGATAGCCAATAAAAAAGGGCGTAAATCGCCCCATTATTACACAGAAAACCATAGTCCACTGTGCAAAAAGGCCCACCTAGTTGTGAGCCTCTTTTAGAAACTTGGTAGCGGGAGCTGGATTTGAACCAACGACCTTCGGGTTATGAGCCCGACGAGCTACCAGACTGCTCCATCCCGCATCAACATGCAAAAATTATATACAATTTCTTGGTCATTTTCAATCTAAAACAACCTGAAGAATTGCCCTACTGAGTTGCATCTCAGAGGATTGGTAGCGGGAGCTGGATTTGAACCAACGACCTTCGGGTTATGAGCCCGACGAGCTACCAGACTGCTCCATCCCGCATCAACATCACAATGACTTTCAGATAAACTGCTTATATAGCTTGTGCACTATATAAGATTGGTAGCGGGGGCTGGATTTGAACCAACGACCTTCGGGTTATGAGCCCGACGAGCTACCAGACTGCTCCACCCCGCATCAATATGCAAATAGTTCTCTCAGCTTTAAAAGCTGTCCATTTAAAAGTTTGCATCTTAAAAATAGAATTGATTGGTAGCGGGAGCTGGATTTGAACCAACGACCTTCGGGTTATGAGCCCGACGAGCTACCAGACTGCTCCATCCCGCATCAACAGAGTTTTGCTGCATACACCAACTTATGTTCTGGATTATAAGTTGGTGCGGAAGGGGGGACTTGAACCCCCACGCCCGAAAGCACTACCACCTCAAGGTAGCGTGTCTACCAATTCCACCACCACCGCAGCTGTGACGCATTCTAGTCGCAACACGTCAAAAAAGAAAGCGCTAAATAAATTATTCAGCGCTTTTTGGTGCAGTTGGCGAAGTTTCAGCCGATTTTGCTGGCGCAGTCGGTACTGAAGAAATCGCATTCAGACTATAAGCATCTGTCGTTTGTTTCTTTGCAAACACAGCAAGTGTCAAGCTCGTAACAAAGAACAAAGCCGTTAAAATCGCAGTCAAACGGGTCATAAAGTTACCCGAACCCGATGCACCAAATACAGTTGCAGCACCGCCGCCACCAAAAGATGCACCCGCATCTGCGCCTTTACCATGCTGAACTAAAATCAACACGATCATTAAAATCGCTAAGATAATATGTACCACCAGCACAAACGTATGCATGCTGAACTCCTAATTATTTTGTATTTGCAAATGCTTGAGCAATTTTATAAAACGACTCTGCATTTAATGATGCACCACCGACCAGCGCACCATTGATATCTGGACAGGCTGCCAACTCTACTGCATTTTCAGGTTTTACACTACCACCATAAAGAATCGCCGTATGAAGTCCCATCGGGGTGATTTGGCTTAAACCTTCACGAATTTTAGCATGCATCGCTTGCGCATCTTCAGGTGACGCTGTTTTACCTGTGCCAATGGCCCAAATTGGCTCATAAGCCACCACAATTTGTTTCCACTGCTCTGCTTGTACAACAGCAGCAATATCACATATTTGTTGTAACACTACCTGTTCTGCTTGGCCGCTTTCACGTTGTTCTAAGCTTTCACCCACGCAATAAATCACAGTCAAACCTGCGCTTAATGCATTTTTTACTTTTTCATTAATGATATGCGGTTGATCAGCAAAAATTTCACGGCGTTCTGAATGACCAATCAGTACAAATTCAACACCATAATCTTTTAACAGCTCAGCACTGAGCTCACCCGTATATGCACCTGTACCTGCGACGCGAGAAACGTCTTGTGCAACGGTCATGATGTTACGGCTTGCTTGTGCTAATTCATTTTGCACCGTGGTCAGAGCAATAGCTGTTGGTGCAACCCCAATATGACATGCCGCTTCTGCAATATTTTGTTCATTTAATAATTGCTTAAAATTCTTAAGAAGTGCGCCAGCATCGGCTTGCAATGGGTTCATTTTCCAGTTACCCACTACCCAAGGCGTAATCGTCGAACCCGACATATTTATCCCACATGACAAAGATGAAATCGGGCACATTCTACACGTAATTCATAATTTTGAAGATAAATTTAAACACATTTGCATCTTCGAACCACACCAGTCATTCCAAGATCTTCTCTTTTCTGTAAAAAAATTAAGCAGATTTAAGGACTGGTTCATGCTTTTTACCAATTCTTAGCTAGTGACAACACTTTAAGATATGGTATTTTTGTGCAACAAAAGTATAATTTTGCTATACCAATTATAAACAGACTGAAGCATAGGCAAGTAAAAGCATGACAGCAGTTCAAGGTTCTTCAAGATTTACGGGGTTTATTCGTCGCTTAGTTGACGAAGGGCATCTGTCAGCCGAAAAAATGCAAACAGCGCTGCAAAATTCAAAAAAGGCTCATCAAGATATCGTGCCGCATTTGATTCAGGAATATCAACTTTCAGCACGCCTGATCGCTGAAACCATCTCGATAGAGTTCGGTGAACCGGTTTTTGATATTTCGACTTATGACACCTCCTTAATTATTCGTGATGAATTTGAAGATAAGTTAATTACCAAGCATCGTATTTTGCCCATTTTTAAACATGGCAATTTATTATTCGTTGCAATCAGTAATCCCACTAATATTGAAGCTGTAGATGCCATCCGATTTGGTAGTAAGCTGAATACCGAAACAATTATTGTTGAACATGACAAACTTGAAAAGTTAATTGAACAGAACTTCGCTGAAGAAAGTACTTTTGACTTTGATAGTGACTTTGATCTTGATTTAGATAGTGAAACACCTGATCCATCTCAAGAAGATGAAGATGAGGCAACGGGTGATGAAGCACCGATTGTTAAGTACATCAATAAACTACTAGTCGACGCCATTCGCATGGGTGCATCCGACTTACATTTCGAACCTTATGAAAAGTCTTACCGCGTCCGCTACCGTGTCGATGGCGTGTTAAGAACAATTACTAATCCGCCCTTGCAGCTCGCGACTCGTCTTGCTTCACGTTTAAAAGTCATGTCACAAATGGACATCTCGGAAAAACGTATTCCACAAGATGGTCGTATCAAGTTAAAGCTGTCAAAGAACAAAGCTATCGACTTCCGTGTGAACTCTTTACCGACCTTATTTGGTGAAAAACTTGTTCTACGTATCCTTGACCCTTCTAGTGCGATGTTAGGGATTGATGCATTGGGTTATGAACCGGATCAAAAAGAACTGTTCATGCAGGCTTTAGAAAAACCGCAAGGCATGCTGCTCATTACTGGCCCAACGGGTTCCGGTAAAACCGTATCTTTATATACAGGTTTAAATATTCTCAACCGTGAAGATACCAATATTTCAACGGCCGAAGACCCTGTGGAAATTAACTTAGAAGGGATCAATCAGGTCAACGTAAATAATAAAGTCGGCCTCACCTTCTCTGCAGCCTTAAAATCATTCTTACGTCAAGACCCTGATATTGTGATGGTCGGTGAGATTCGAGATTTAGAAACGGCTGAAATTGCAATTAAAGCGGCTCAAACAGGTCACATGGTAATGTCTACACTGCATACCAATAGTGCACCTGAAACACTGACACGCTTACGCAATATGGGCGTGCCTTCATTTAACATCGCGACATCCGTAAACCTTGTCATTGCGCAGCGACTTGCACGTCGCCTATGTTCACAATGTAAAGAAACAGTAGACGTACCAAAACAAAGTCTATTGGAGCTTGGTTTTACCGAAGATGATTTAAATACACCAGAATTTCAAATATACCAACCTGTCGGTTGTGCCGAATGCCGTGAAGGCTATAAAGGCCGTGTCGGTATATATGAAGTCATGAAAGTGACACCTGAAATTTCAAGAATTATTATGGAAGATGGCAATGCCTTACAAATTGCCGAAGCTTCAAATCAAGCAGGTTTTAACAATTTACGCCGTTCAGGCTTAATTAAGGTCATGCAGGGGGTGACTTCACTTCAAGAAGTCAATCGTGTGACCAGTGAGTAAGTGAATTAGTATTTAAAAATAAGGATAAATTCATGGCTGTAAAAAAAGCGCAGATGATGCCAACCTTCAGTTATGAAGGCGTGGATCGCAAAGGGGCGAAAATTAAAGGAGAGTTGCCTTCGCGCAATATGACTTTAGCTAAAGTCACTTTACGTAAGCAAGGCATCACCATTAAAACCATTCGTGAAAAACGAAAAAATATTTTTGAAGGCCTAACTAAAAAGAAGGTTTCAACTCTAGATATTACGATTTTCACACGCCAACTTGCGACTATGATGAAAGCCGGGGTACCGCTCGTTCAGGGGTTTGAAATCGTAGCTGAAGGCTTAGAAAACCCATCAATGCGCGAAGTTGTACTCGGCATTAAAGGTGAAGTTGAAGGTGGTAATACTTTCGCTGGTGCGCTACGCAAATATCCGCAGTATTTTGACAACCTATTCTGCTCCTTGGTTGAATCTGGCGAACAGTCGGGTGCATTGGAAACCATGCTAGACCGTGTTGCCATATACAAAGAAAAAAGCGAATTGCTTAAGCAAAAAATCAAAAAGGCCATGAAATACCCAGCAACTGTGATTGTTGTTGCCGTAATTGTCACGATTATTTTGATGGTAAGGGTTGTTCCAGTATTCCAAGAGCTATTTAGTTCCTTTGGAGCAGACTTACCAGCATTTACGCAAATGGTGGTCAATATGTCTAATTGGTTTCAAAGCTATTGGTTTATTTTCATTATTATAGTAGGAGCAATAATCGCCTTATTTTTAGAAGTCAAAAAGCGTAGCAAAGCTTTCAGAGACTTTTTAGACAAAGCTGCTCTGAAAGCACCAATTTTTGGTGATTTGGTTTATAAAGCGATTATTGCCCGCTATAGCCGTACTTTAGCAACTACATTTGCAGCCGGCGTACCCTTAATTGATGCACTTGAATCGACTGCAGGTGCAACCAATAACGTAGTTTATGAAACAGCGGTCATGAAAATTCGTGAAGATGTGGCGACTGGTCAGCAATTGCAATTCGCCATGCGTGTCACCGATAAATTTCCATCCATGGCGATTCAAATGGTCGCTATTGGTGAGGAGTCCGGTGCATTAGATGCCATGCTAGACAAAGTGGCGACGCATTATGAAAACGAGGTAGATAATGCCGTAGATGGATTAACCGCGATGATGGAGCCCTTAATCATGGCAGTATTGGGTGTCCTCGTCGGTGGTCTTGTGATTGCAATGTATCTTCCTATTTTCCAAATGGGTTCAGTGGTTGGTTAAAACCAATAAAAGGAAATATTTTGTTTACTGATTTTTTTACTTATTTAATCAATACCCCAATTGCGATGTATATCGCAATTGGGATTTTTAGTCTTTGTATCGGTAGTTTTTTAAATGTGGTGATTTACCGCACGCCGAAGATGATGGAACAAGAATGGCGCACGGATTGCCAACTGTTTTTACATCCAGACCAACCGATTATTGATGAAACAAAGATCACCCTGAGCACACCTGCTTCAACGTGTCCAAAATGCAAAACACCTATACGTTGGTATCAAAACATTCCAGTCATCAGTTGGATCGTGTTACGCGGAAAATGTGGAAGTTGCCAAAATCCAATCAGTAGCCGTTATCCACTGATCGAATTACTCACCATGATCTGTGCGCTGATTGTTGTTGCAGTTTTTGGCCCAACCATCCAAATGCTGTTTGGTCTGGTGCTGACTTATGTCTTGATTGCCTTAACATTTATTGACTTTGACACCCAACTTTTACCTGACCATTATACCCTTCCTTTGGCTGCACTCGGGCTTGGCGTGAATAGCTATGCCATTTATACCTCTGCAACCTCAGCCATTTGGGGATATATCATCGGCTTCTTATGCCTATGGATTGTTTACTTTTTATTTAAAATCATCACTGGCAAAGAAGGCATGGGCTATGGCGACTTTAAGCTTTTAGCTGCGTTGGGTGCATGGATGGGCCCTTTCCTGCTTCCACTGATTGTATTACTCTCTTCACTGGTAGGTGCAATTATTGGCATTATTTTGCTCAAGGTTCGTAAAGAAAACCAACCTTTTGCATTTGGTCCCTATATTGCCATCGCCGGATGGATCGCCTTTTTATGGGGTAATCAAATTATGAAAATTTATTTGGGTCAGTAAGGTCGTTGTATGACATTTGTCTTGGGTTTAACAGGTGGTATCGGTAGCGGAAAATCTGCTGCAAGCAATTGGTTTGAACTCCAAGGCATTCAAGTCGTCGATGCTGATATCGTTGCTCGCGAGGTTGTCGAACCGGGGCAACCCGCACTGATTCAGATTCAACAACAATTTGGTGATTGGGTTTTACTTGCGAATGGTGAGTTAAATCGGCGCGCTTTACGTGAATATATCTTTAAAGATCCTACAGCACGTCAAACACTTGAAGCCATTACCCATCCTGCAATACGTCAGTCCATTATCCAACAGTTAAATGAAGCCACCAGCCCCTATGTCATCTTGGTTTCGCCGCTGTTATTTGAAACCAATCAACATGAATTAACCAATCACACCTTGCTTATTGATGCCACGGAACAATTGCAAATTCAGCGTGCATCACAGCGCGATGGTCAAAATATCGAACAAATCCAAAAAATTATTCAAGTACAAATGTCACGTCAGGAAAAGCAAAAAATCGCCGATGATATCGTGCTGAATGATGGTCATTTAGATCATCTATATGCGCAGCTTCGACCCTTGCATCTCAAGTACTTAGCGCACGCTGAAAAAAGCTAAATAAAAAAGCAGTCTTACTCAGACTGCTTTTTTTGTTGTTCGAGTTGCTGCTCTAGACTGTCCTTTCGCCCCAACCATTTCCACGGTTGAATCGCTCCAATCCCCATCCCGACTAATCCGCACACGATTGCAAAACTTAAAGGTTCATTTAGCAACGGCACCGCTAAAATCGCAGCAATAAAAGGTGCCAAAGTTACGATGCTTCCGGCTTTAAATGCACCTAAGCGCTTGATCGCCTCTACATACGTTAAAGTCGCAATAATCACCACAAAAATACCGTGAAAGATGACTTGCCCAACGAGCTGCAGCGGCTCAGGATCGGACCAATGCTTTGGGAAAAATAGTAGGTAAATTGGCACAAATACCACGGCAGACCAAATCGCAACCCCCGCCATGGCATGCCAAGCAGAGAGCTTCCATTGCTTAAGCAATACCGTAAATATCCCCCACCAAATGGCACTGATAAAAAATAGCAAATCACCGAGACCAAACGCTACACCGGTTTCCACATACATCAAATAGCTCATTAAGCTAATGGCAGAGACCATAATCACTACACTGATCCAGGTATGCTTATCGAGCGGCTGCTTGAAGATCAAAAACGCGGCTATGGCTGTACATAAAGGAATACAACCATTGAGGAAAATTGCAGCATGGGCCGCAGGAGCATAATGAAATGCGCTATAGGCCGTTAAACAATAGGTCACCCCACCGAGCATAGCAAGGATAAAAGGCTCTTTTTTCCATAAAAAAGCCGTATCTTTTTTATAAATCAAAATTGGCATTAAGATGCAAAATGCCAAAGCAAACCTGAGCGCCGTGATATCCCAAGCACTGATTCCCCAATTGGCGCTTAAACGCGCCGTTAAGGTGAATCCACCCCAAATACACATGGTAATGAAAACATATAAATAACCTTGCTTTTGGGGAGACATCATCACTGCTATTTCAATTCATTATTACGTTGACGACATGCTTCATACAATGCCATACCTGTTGCGACACTGACATTTAAGCTTTGCAAATTGCCGGCCATTGGAATGTACACAGTTTGATCACATTGCGCCTGCGTAATGGGACGTAAACCTGTATCTTCAGCGCCCATCACCACACATACACCCGTACCTGTGAAGTCAAAGTTTTGAATCGGCAATGCTTTTTCATCTAGCATAGTGCCAACCACACGTACATTAAAGTCTTCTTTGATTTGAGCCAATGTACGTGCCAAGTTCGTCACCTGAATAAACTTCACTTTTTCAGCACCACCTGCAGCCACTTTACGGGCTGTTGGGGTAAGTGTCGCTGAACGATCACGCGGTGCAATCACCGCTTCAATACCCATAGCTGCTGCTGTACGAATACATGCACCAAGGTTATGTGGGTCTGTAATATGATCTAAAGCCAATAGCAACGCATTGGGATTGGCTTGCAATAAAGCCTCTAAATCTTTTTCGTTTAAGACTGGATGTGGACGTACAGCCGCGACTACACCTTGATGGAACGGTTGTCCCGCAAGTTTTTCCAAACTATCACGGCTAGCTTTTTGAATGCTAACACCAAACGGTTCTGCCAACTCAAAAATACGTTTTAAACGCTGATCATCACGACCTTTAAACGCAAATAAAGTTAAAACGCGTTCTGGCTCAAGTTCCAGTAATGACTCCACTGAATGAACGCCATAATAATATTCCGGTTTCGCCATGAACGACCTCTAATTTGCAAACTTCGATAAACTTTTGAACAGGGTATGATATCCCTAGAGCACAGCATAGGCTGCCAAAAAGAAAAATCCTGCAAAGCAAGCTTTACAGGATTTATGCTATGACACATAGTTTAACCGATTTAAGGTTAAAAAACTGTGCCTAAATGGATTGAATCATTAGCCTTCTAAGTGGCACACATAATCCAAGACTTCGTCTGTTTCAATTTTAAAACGGCTATTACCTGGCACGTAGAACGATTGGCCCGCACGGAATAATTCGCTTTCTTCACTATCTGCAATTTGAACACGACATTCACCTGAAATAATTTCCATACGTTCAGGTACATGAGTTTCAAAAGTCAGCGCTTGTTCAGTTGGAAGCAACACACCCAGTGTTTTCTTGGTTCCATCTTCAAATTGCACAGTATGGCTGATGCATAGACCGCCAAAATAAACATTTGATTTTTTGATTACAGATACATGATCAAACTGTGCTGACATGCGTTTTCTCCAGATAAAGCATATTTATAATATTTTGATTGAAGTAGTTTAATTGTGCTGCAAAAACTAATCAATCAGTGTTGAAAACTTTGAGATAGATAATTACATAAATCTGAGAAGTGGATGTGTCCCAATACCATCCCATTATCTTGACATTGAGAATCTAAAACAAACTGTACTTTTGTACAAAATACTTTTTTTTATTTCATCCACTAAAGTCCTAATTAGGGTCTATTGAAACGCTGCAAAATCATTTCACAGATATACATGGATAATGAATCATATTGGTGGATTTGAGTGACCAAATCATGACGCTTTATGGCAATAACACGCTAGATTAAATACAAGAATACATATACAAACGTGTTTTGTGAGGACTTGGCAGGATGTTGGATGGTTTCAGCTCACGTTATGCAAGATCATCTACTCTTTGCATCACAACACTGCATGGATACAGCGGATAAGAAACTTATTTCTTGTTAAACTGAAATTTAAGATAGAATTATGAGGTTTTTCGTCATCTTAAAATAAAACTTGTCTTGTGACCAAAACAAAACTTAATTATCTTTAACTAGAACTTTTCGCAGCTCGGATGCGTTTATGCTGACACATTTAACTCTGATCAATTTTGCATTAGCCGACCATTTAGCCATCGACATTGAACAAGGCTTTAATGTCCTGACGGGTGAAACGGGTGCGGGTAAATCTTTACTTCTAGACGCATTATCAGCATGTTTAGGTGAACGAACAGACACCAACTATGTGCGCTATGGATCAGACAAAGCCGATGTAACAGCGACCTTTAGCTACCAAGAGCACAGTCCTGAAGCGCTTTGGCTCAAAGAACACGAATTGGATGATGAGTCTGGCGAGATCCATTTACGTCGCGTAATTTTTGCAACAGGTCGCAGCAAAGCATGGATTAATGGACGTCCGAGCAGCTTGTCCGAGTTAAAAGAAATTGGCCGCTTATTGGTACAACTCTATAGCCAACACAGCCAACAACAACTCTTAGAACCGCCCTACCCAAAACATTGGCTAGATCGCTATTACAATTTTTATCAGCCTGCTCAAGCCGTGCGTGATGCCTATAGCAAGTGGCAAAAGGACATTCGACAGCACCAAGCAGCTCTCGATGCCCAAGCCACACGTAAGCAACGGATAGAAACGCTTGAACTTCAATTAGAAGAACTTGAAGACCTTGTGCAAACGGAATACAAGGAAATCGAGCAAGAATTTGACCGTCTCAGTCATCATGAACATATCATGCAAGACTGTAGCTATGGTCTAAATGCCCTCGATGATGCCGAGCAAAATATCAATCAAGAAATGGGCGCGATCATTCGTCGAATTGAATCGCATGCAGGACGTAGTGAACAACTTTCTGAAATTTATACGTCGCTACTGAACGCTCAAAGTGAAATTGAAGATGCCACCGCAAATTTACGTCAGTTTATTGATCGTCAAAGTTTTGATCCTGAACGTATGGACGAATTAAATACCAAACTGGAAGTTTTTCATCGCTTAGCGCGTAAATATCGTACTCAGCCTGAAGATTTAAAACAAGAATACGAAGCATGGCAACTTGAGCTAGAACAATTACATCAACTTGAAGATCCTGAAACCCTAGCTGAACAAGTGGAAGTGTCTCATCAAGACTTTTTAGCCAAAGCACAGCATTTGGATGATATTCGTCGTGAAGCATCTACCCCATTGGCGAAGCAATTGACTGAACAAGTGAAGCAGCTCGCGCTCCCAGAAGCACATTTTGAATTTAAATTTGAGCCTCTAGAACAAGCTTCAAGTGAAGGTTTGAGCTTTATTCAACTGCTGTTCACCGCAAACAAAGGGATTCCTGCTCAGCCTTTAGCACGCGTGGCATCGGGGGGTGAATTGTCACGTATTGCCTTAGTCATGCAAGTGATGAATGCTGAAAAAACTGAATCCGAAGTGTTAGTCTTTGATGAAATTGATGTTGGGATCAGTGGGGGTACAGCGGAAATTGTCGGACGTTTGTTAGCTGATTTGGCGCAGCATGTTCAAATTTTATGTATTACTCACCAAGCCCAAGTCGCTGCTCAATCTGACCAACATCTCCTGGTGAAAAAACGTCAAACGGATCCTGCAAGCAGTACCATTATCGAATTAGAAGAAGATGATCGGATTCAAGAGCTGGCTCGAATGACCGGTGGTGTGGAGATTAGTCAAACGACCTTACAACACGCAAAACAGTTGCGACAATTAAAATTTCAACATAGTTAATTTTTGATGCTTTCAAAAAAGCCTGTGGATTAAAAACCACACAGGCTTTTTTGAAAGCATACTATTTGACAATTCCCTGATACACAAAGGCTTTCGAGCCTAAGCTATAGCGTAAATATTTATACTGCGGCTGATGTTGTTGATTGAGTAACATTACATCCACGTGTTTCGGACTGATTTTGAGATATTCATTACCGCTACGACGATCGGTTTCATAATGGCAGTCATAATCTACCGAGATTTGATCTAGTTTCTTTTGCTTAGTTTGAAATACATAAGATTTAAGTAACTGTTTTGGTCCAACTTCAACAGCTCTTAGATGATGTAGTCCACTGCAATTATCACCTTTATAATAACTCTTCACCAAATATACGGTTTTATTTTGGATGTTGACCGGCAAAATTTGATTGATATAGCCTGAGTCAAATTGATCTAAATGTTGCGTTTTTCCCGTTGCATATTGCACATAGCTGCTCCACTCCCCCATGGTGCCTCCGCCAGACACATCAAAACTATAAAATTTAAGTTTTTTATCTGGTGAATATTGCACATGAACAAAACCTTGCTTTTCCAGTTGCGTAAATCCGTAGTGAAAACTGCTCGGATCTGCCGCAATGACATCCACAATTTCACGTTCTATCGCTTCATTGACCTCATAAAAATTTAAGTTTTTATATTTTTTAATCACCTGAGATTCATGTTTTTGTAAGTCAGCGCTTCCTGCAAAGCCTGAAATAGGTAGGCTTGCACAGAGTGCCATCCCTATTATTTTTGAAAAATGTGTCATTGTTTTACCCTCAGTTTATCCTGCTATTTTAAGCAATCTCAGTCATCAATCACGTATATCTTCTCCTCGCTTTTGTACTGCTGTTGTTCAAATTACCAATCATCTCTTCACAATTCACCACATTGCAGACCTGCCTGCACGATGACGATTTTGATCATGCCCCTCACCGGTCGAGCATGACAAATATTGAATTTGCAGAAAAACTCATTGTTGAAAACTTGTGAGTCTAGTATGTTGATAAATACAACGTTATTCGAATGCAATTCACCCCAAAAATTAAACTTACCCCAATAAGGAGAAGCCATTAGGTGACTAAACAATACCTCACACACCGCTGCCTGATTGCTCCACCCGAAATGAACGATGAATTCTTTGCCAATACGGTGATTTATTTGGCTCGACATGATGAAGATGGCGCTCAAGGCATCATTATTAATCGTCCATCAGGTTTACAGATCAAAGAACTCTTGAATGATTTGGAAATTGAGGCAGATAATGTGCATCCTCATGAAGTGTTGCAAGGTGGACCTTTGCGCCCAGAGGCAGGTTTTGTTCTTCATACCGGTCAACCGACATGGCATTCGTCTATTGCTGTAGGTGAAAATGTTTGTATTACCACCTCTAAAGATATTTTAGATGCGATCGCACACAATGAAGGTGTGGGTCGCTATCAGGTGGCCCTAGGCTATGCCAGTTGGAGTAAAAGCCAATTAGAAGAAGAAATTGCTCGGGGTGATTGGCTCATTTGTGACTCAGACATGGATTTAATATTTAACTTACCTTATGACGACCGCTGGGACGCTGCCTATAAAAAAATGGGGGTAGACCGCATGTGGTTATCATCTGAGATTGGACATGCCTGATTTACCACAATATCAAATGATTATGGCTTTTGACTTTGGCACACAAAAAACAGGAATGGCTGTGGGACAAGCCCTGATTGAAAGTGCAAATCCTCTACCACTCTTTCCCATGAAAGATGGCATTCCCAATTGGGATAATCTACTCAAGATTGTGAAACAGTATCAGCCGGATTTGTTTATCGTGGGTCTACCGCTCAATATGGATGATAGCGAATCTGAACTCTCCACACGTGCGCGTAAATTTGCACGACGCCTTCGCCACCAAACCAATATTGAAACCTTGATGGTCGATGAACGCTTAACTACACGTGAAGCGCGTGATGAATTAGATCATTATCAAGCCCAAGGCCGTGCGAAGAATCTTTCTGCCGACAGCCTTGCTGCAGCATTATTTATTGAAAGTTGGTATCGAAATCCAGTGGGACTGAAACCTTAAGCGCTTTCAACAAACAGGCAAATAAAAAAGCATCCGAAAAAGGATGCTTTTTTATGCGCAAGATTGATCACTCAATGCTGCGCAAATGAAATGATTGGGGATAACTTAGTTTTTATCCACAATATGAATCGTGGTGGTTCGACCCGCGACAAAAGCCAACTGATCATGCGGCACTTCATCCAGTACAATTTTCACTGGTACACGCTGTGCCAAACGAACCCAACTAAAGGTTGGATTGACATTGGCCAGTAAACTATCAGTCGATGTACGTTCACGGTCTTCAATCCCTGTTGCAACGCCTTGTACATGCCCCTTATAAACTTCAGAACTTCCCATCAGTTGGATTGTTGCAGGTGCGCCAACATAGATTTTATCTAGTTTGGTTTCTTCAAAATATCCCACAACATACAATTGTTGACGGTCAATTAAGGCCGCTACGGCTTGGCCAACTTTGACGTAATTCCCTGCTTTGAGTTCAAAGTTAGACAATGTTCCATCAGTCGGTGCAACCACTTCCGAACGTTTTAAATTCAATTCTGCCAAATGCAAACTGCTATTCGCCGCTTCAATCAGGGCTTTTTGCTGCACCACACTGGCTTTGGCTTGCTCAATCGCGGCCTGAGTTTGTTCATGCTCTGCATGTGATTGATCACGTACTGCAAACATTTGATCTTGTTCTTGTTTTGAAATCGCACCGTCCATCAAACTTGCATAACGATTTGCATTTTTATCTGCAAGATTAATATTGGCTTGTGACTTCACTAAATTCGCTTTGGCTTCAGCAAGCTGCGCTTCAGCCCCTGCCAGTCCTGCTTTGGCTTTCGCCAAGTCAGATTTGGCTTGCTCAACATCCAAAGCTTGACGTGCCACATCTATACGAAACAGCACTTGGCCTTTTTTCACTTGTTGGTTGTCTTGAACTAAAACGTCTGTGACCAAACCTGAAACATCCGATGACACTTGAATCACGTCACCACGTACCCGTCCATCACGCGTCCATGGTTCCGAATTGTAATAGTCCCAAATATGTTTCAGCGCAAGTAATGCGCCACATAGCACGATTATCAACAATACAGGCCGAACATATTTTCGGACATTCAAATTGGTCATACGATTACCTCAATCATTTCATTTTTTAGGGGCTTAGAACTGGCAGAAAATAAAGATTTCATGCACCAGCCAAAGCAACATCATAAATACACCCAAATAAAAAATATTGAGCATCGGCACCCAATCTGGCGCCATCCATCGGTCAAGCAAACGCATGATGACCCGCAATAACAGATAGGCCAATACCGCTTGAATCAATAGAATGGGCACATAGACGCCATATACATTTAGCTCACCCATGTTGTGCCTCGACCTGTAAATGATTTGGTGTTTGCTGTGTTAGGACATGACACAAACTGCTTTGAATATTGTTCAGCGAATACTGAATTCGATGCATAACATCATCGTTTTCCACACCCTGAACAGCCTGATTCAATCGTTGAATTCGCTCTACAATTTGCTGTTTCAAGCTCATATACACATTCTTTTGCCCTTGTTCCATGGCCCGAAAATAGTCATCTAAATCTTGTTGTAACTCTTCGAGTTCGCTGACCAGTGCATCATTCGGATCGAGTTTATTCATGAGTTCTTGCAAGCGGGTTAAATCAATCACAGCACTGGCTTCCACCAAAGCCCACTCGATCTGTTGTTTTAAATTCCCTGATTGCACCATTTTGCTGTTTAGGATGCCGATTCGGTCCAACATACTGCGTAAATGCACCCGAAACGGTAAGCCATACGGCAGATATAATGCCTGACGCAGTGCTTTGTAATGCTGTGAAAGTATGCGTTGGGCCGTCATATCCGGTGACATCGCACGCACTAAATGAATAATAAACACCGAAATAATGGGTCCCAAAACCGTCCCAATCGATGCATCGAAGAAAAACACCTGATCAAGGCTAAAGCGGTTTTGAAAATTCAGCCCCATGATGGTGCCCATCAAAAGCGGCAAGCTGATCCCGACCAAAGGCGGATGTAAAAATAGCATCAGACAGAACATCACAAACGGTGCTAACACCACGATCAACTGCCAAAAAGCGGTCACATGCGGGAAAATGCCATTGGCGTAGATGAACACCATGAAAGCCGCATACATATTGGCGCGAATAAACATTTTCAATGCAGGAACAGGGTTATCCATTGCAGTTAAAATACAAGCACTGATTGCAGCCATTTCGGCCATCATAAATCCAGCTTTCCAACCACTAACGATCCAAAAACCCGTAGAAATTAAAATAATCAAACATGCGGACACCCCGCCACGAATGGCAACACCTGCATCTCGATGCAAAGTCGGATAATGACTATTGCCCAAGGCGGTCAGTGTGGCAGGTAAAGTGGAGTCGCCTTGCTGTACCCGCTGCCAAAGCAAGCGAATCGCACGAATATTCTGAATAAAATGCCGAATATCCATTTTTAAACTACCTAAAATCACCTGTTGTGATGGCAATGCCTGTGCCTGAATGTGTTGAAAATCTTGCTCAAACTGTTCAGGCAATTGATTAAGTTCACTTTCCTCAATCTGATGTTGATCTAATAAAAACGCGGCAATATGTTCATGGGCTTGCTTGAGTGCCGTCCGATAATGTGTGTCCAGACCATCTAATTGTTTCATCCGTTCAGACATGGCCACCAAGTTACTGACCAACAAACTCAACTGATGCAAGATTTCCTGCAATGGACGTGTCATGCCTTTTAAGGTGGATTTTTCATAAGACAAATGCACCGCCATGACATGTATATCCGCGATATCTCGTGCAATATTGCCAAGATTTTTAGAATAATTTTCTAGCTCAGCAGGCTCTAATAAAATCTGATCAAAAATTTCTTTGGTATCGGCAAAGGTTTTGCTCACCCTTGTTTCGACGGCAGGGCCAATATGCATTGGAAATAATGTCGTGGTCACGATGGCACTACAGACCACACCCACCGTAATTTCGAGAAAACGCCCCAAAGCCATATCGAAAATCGAAGCGGTATCAATAAAATACACCACGTTAAAACAGATAATGACCGTGGTATAACCCGCCAACATGGAAACATAACTACGAGGCGTACGGTCTAGCAGTGACAAATACAGGCAAAACCCAACCCAAACCGCCAAAAACACTGTAAACAGTACTGGCATATGGATGAGATGTGGCAGTGCCACCACCGACACGGCCGCCCCTAAGAACGTCCCTAATACACGATACAAACTTTTTGAAGACGTCATGCCTGAATATGGATTCGCGATTACGAAAACGGTGCCAATCGCCCAAATCGGATAAGCCAAATTCAGTACAAAGGCCACATACAATGCCAACATGCCCGCGATGAACGTTTTGGTCGCAAAAATCCAGTCCATTTTATTGGGCCGAAAAGCGAGTATTTGTTCCGTCAGCAGCATGATTGATCTCGTCGGTTTACTTCTTTTTAGTGAAAACGGCCTCGTATCGAATGCTTAAACATTCGACAGCACAACCTGTATCACGGCACAGGAATGACTAGAAATTTCAATAAGTAAAGAAGCGATTCAAATCGTGTTTCAAACCATTTGAATACAAAAAGTAATGTGCAACATTGCCTGCGCATCGAACAGATGGGCAATATTTATTCAATATAGGATATTTTCATAGAAATTTTGCTAAAAAAACAAACCAAAGTCAATAAAAATATCTTATTTTGATAATTCAACTATATTTTAATTGCGTATTTCAGGTTTTTACTATGCTTTTATCAGGATGACCCAAGAAACCCTGTGATATTTCAGATTTGTTTCATTTCCAGTGTAGAAAAGCGCAACATCAGGCCGAGCAATTTGTTATAAAGTAACTTAACGATTCATTTTTTATTGTGACCAAGCAGGTTCTTATGGCGCTTTCCAGTTTTGGTAAAATTCTCACCGTACTCGACTTATTTTCAGTTGCTCGTCCCATCATCAATGTCGACATTATTAGTGAAGAATTAGGCTTATCTAAACCAACGAGCTATCGCTATTTAAAAGAACTGGTTTCTGCTGAATTATTGCAGCGCCTCAGTGGGACTTCTGGCGATTACACACTGGGTTCCAAGATTGCTGTGCTTGATTTTATTTCTCGCACCACCGATCCATTGGTGCAAATTAGCATTCCCTTCATGAAAGAAATTGTGGAACGCACAGAGTCTTGTTGCTTATTGACGCATCTGAATATCGACTCTTGTATTGATGTGCATCATGAACTTTACAAAGACTATACTGCCTTGGCTTATGGTCGAGGTAGCCCGCGTCCGATGTATAAAGGCTCATCATCTAAAGTGATTTTGTCCCAGTTACCCAAGCAACGGATTTTAGATTATTACCACCGTTTTGCAGATGAATTATCTCAAGTTGGTTTTGCGCATAATGAAGAAGAATTTATGCTGCAAATGAAAAAGATTAAAAAGCAGGGTTATTATTTTTCCAATGGTGAAGTTGACCCGAATATGTCGAGCCTATCGATTCCGATTAAATTCTCCAGTAAAGAACCCCCACTTGCTTTGACCCTATTGGCGTCTAAAAATCGTTTTGATTTTATGAATTTTCAGAAAGTTGTAGAAATGCTGCAAGACTGTACAGCGCGTATTGAGAAAAAATACAGCAGTATGATGGAAGAATCGGACGCCATTTAAATCTGATCAGTTTGCGCACAACTGATGCGATGTTGTAAAGATGATATTTAATTAATCTGATAAATTCATATTATTAATTGAATTTATTAATTATAAACTCCAGAAAGATTATCATAATATGATTATTGTTCTTTAGCAGTCATCTCAACCATGTGTTCCATGATTTCAGTTGATTGTCGCTATACTCTTCCTCAGAGAAAGAAAAAAGCTCATCTAGATATGGGCTTTTTTTATGGCTGTTGATCATAGAAATAACGAAAGGTTAAATTCACCCTCGGCTCGGTCACGTTCATCGACTTCATTAGGGCATGCTTCCAATACCGTTGGGTTTGCCCACGCATCACGATCAACTGTCCACTTTGCAGTAAAAGCTGTACTTTCTCTTGGGTGCTTTTATGTTTAAAGCAAAACTTTCGGCTTGCGCCAAAACTTAAAGATGCGATCACCACCTGCTGTGTGGGTGAAAGTAAAGACGGCTCATCATCACTATGCCACCCTACCGCTTGCGTACCATTTTCGTATAAATTGGCCAAACAGGAATTAAACGCCTGACCCACCCGTTGCTCAATATGTTGCTTTAAGCGTAGTAAAGCTGGATTCCAGATCAATGCCTGCTTTTGCATGCCTGAATAGTGATACTCATAATGGGCATCTCCATACCAAACCACTTTTCGCTCCTTTTGATAATACTGTCCATGCAAAATGACTTCATCATGCTGCCAAGCCAACTGCGTGAGGAAATAGCGTAAATATTTTTCACTGTCTTCAGCATTGAAGATCAGTCCATAATCTTCAACTTCACCATCATAGGGCAGCAGGTTTGCATGCGGTTCAGGCGCAAATAATTCAAAATTCATCGGTTCAACTCAACACTGTTAGGCGCAGCACCGTGATGCTGAGGTCGTGAGCACATTTAAAAATATCTTAGCTGAAAAACTCTCGTCACAAATCAAAACATTGTCATCGCTTGTCGCATTGAATTTTCAGTCTTAGACTAAAGCTCATATTCACAATAAAAATAATTGCTTATGAATCTGTGGCAACTTTTCCAAAAATTACGTCCATTTGTACAGCCATACCACTGGCTGGTGGTCGTGACGCTGATCTTGACCTTAATTGGCTCACTCACGGCACAGGTGAATGCCCTGACACTCAAATATGCCGTAGACAGCATCAATCAGCTTTTACAACAAGGCCTCGGTCTAGCCAATGGTTGGCATATATTAATCATCATCACCGTAGTCTTACTGGGAAAAGAAGTCATCAATGCCATCGTGCAATTTGGACAAAAATCGTTTGGTGAAAAGTTACGTATTTTAATTTCTCAGGATTTGTCCCAAGGCATTATTGAAAAATTTATCACCTATCGATTGGCATTCTTCGATCAACAAGACAACCAAGCAGGTAAGCTCCAAACTCGAATTGATCGGGGGGTTAGCTCGCTCACACGATTGGTTCAAATCTTTTTTATTGATATTTTACCATTATTTACCAGTGCCATTATTGCACTGGGCTTAATAGACTTCCTTCATAAATCATTTTTCAACCAATTTAATTGTTTATCTTTCACCCAATCTAAATTGTATATGCCAGCAAGTAAATTAAACCGCAGGTTTAATCGTTTACGACGATTTCTATATACACA
>NZ_VOYN01000046.1:0-29976 GCF_013420275.1 Acinetobacter sp. YH01020 | reverse complement strand
TCAAATGGCTATTCTACGTTTGATTGGTTTTGGAAAAAAAGAAGAATTTAAGAAAGTGCTAGCAATTTTAAGAAAGAAAAAGCCTGATAGGACAAGGATCCTATGAAATTTGTCGTGTACAGAGGTGAAAATTAAAGAGAGCCCTGTGCTCTCTTTTTTTATTTGGCAGAAGTTAATATTAATTTAAAAACTGATGTTACTCACGTAAAAGTAATTTCGCATTTTTAAATCTATTCGATGGAATCTTACATCTAGGGATTGAATAAAGAGATTAGTTTTCGGCTGGAGGTACTCTTACGAAACGTTGTTTCTTCATTCGGCAAAATGAGAAGTGCGCTTCGTAAGAAAACCATCTTGCAGAGCAATGCTCCTCACCGCAAAACTCGTTCACTAGCGTCTACTTATTCAAAGTATCGCAAAAACATTTTTGATTAGAAGTCATCCTGTCTCAAACACTTGCGGATGGCCTTACGCATATCGGTTTTTATTTAAATCAAATCGCGCTTCTGATGTTACTATATAACATCAGTTAAAAAATGAAATACAGCATCTAGAAAAAAGAAAAGGCTAACCCAAATAGGTAGCCTGATAAGGTAATATATGACTTGATGTATATCTCAATTCATCGCCTCGATAATATCTTCACACTAGCCAGATAAGTAAGAAGATAAATACATCTTATTAAAATATAACCTTCGTTAAAATCACTAGTTTCAGGTATTTTAGATAAAGTAGGCGAATTGAAAATAAGGTCCTATAGAATAAATGTTGACTAAAAATCAATCACATTATTTTAAATATTTACTACGCTTTATATTTAAAATAACTAAGCAATAGATAGAAATAAATTCATATCGGAAACAGTCCAATTTATCCGTTGTCAAAATACGATATTCACATTTCGATTATTTTTTTCAATCCGAATACAAATTTAATTGTTATTTAACCAATAAATCTAAAATTAAAAACAAAAAACCATAAATCTTTTCATTCAAAATAATGAAAAACACCAAAAATATACGCTATTTAAATTCTATTAAATCACAATAACTTAATTATATTTTGATGTATAAATCCCAACTTCTAGGTATATTTTTATGATTCGCATTCGTGCAAATTATGGAAATGCAATTTGATTAAAATAATAAATGAGCGAAATGTATGATGAGTGAATTTTTATTACCAGTACCCGTTTTGATTATTGATCATCAATCGATGACTTCAAAAACAGTGCTGTTTAACATCTTAGGAGACCTCGGTTATCCTGAAGACCTCATTACATTTTCAGAAAATTTAGCAGATGCGGAACAGCAAATTTTCAATCAATTGCCCAATTTAATCTTTTTAGTGGTCACTCAACAGTCTGATATCTCTTTCATCCATAAAATTAAGAAAATCTATCCTTCGAGTAATCTCATCATTTTAGTCAATGAACAGTCTGCCGATTTAACTTTACATGCGATTCAGTTAGGTGCAACTGCCTATATGTTGATTCAACAGCCAATTGAAGACACTTATAACCAGCTGAAAACCATTTTAAGAGGTGGCGCTGCCCTGCACCCAAGTTTTGCAAAATTTTTATTGAGTGAAACTTTTAGTCCGCAAAATGCAGCGCCGAAACAGCTCAGTCTAAATCCAGCTGAATACCAAATTTTAGATATGGTCAGCCATAGTGCGACTCAAGAGCAGATGGTCCGTGAGTTAAAACTTTCAACGTATCAAATTGATGGTTTTGTTAAAAATATCTACCGAAAAATTAGTAGCTACAGCTAAATTTAGTTCAGATAAATGATTCAAAAAACTTATAAATTAAAAAAGTAAAAGGGAGTATTGCTCCCTTTTACTTTTCTAACGCATTTATTTAAATGCTTCTATAAGCACATGCTGTGAATTGTGTGCTTCCTCACCCTCTTGAACATGCGTACGAATCCAACGCCCATCACTTTGGAGCAACCAAGCTTGCTGATTATCTTTTAGGTAATTCACTAAACCTAATTGATAAATACGCTTTTTCAAGGCTGGATCTTCAATTGGGAAACAGGCTTCCACGCGATTAAATAAATTACGATCCATCCAGTCTGCACTTGAACAAAAAATACGTGAATCACCATTATTACTGAAATAATACACTCGAGTATGCTCTAAAAAGCGCCCAACAATAGAGCGCACGCGAATATTTTCAGACAGCCCCGGTAAACCTGGACGCAAACAACAAATAGAACGAATAATTAAATCAATCTGTACACCTGCTTGTGACGCTTCGTACAGTTTATTGATCAACTGAACTTCTGTTAATGCATTAACCTTGACTATAATTTGCGCAGACTTACCCGCTTTAGCATTGCTAATTTCATTATCAATATAATTAATCAGTTGAGCATGTAAGGTAAATGGCGCATGCAGCAGTTTTTTTAGCTTCGCCATTTTACCCATACCGGTCAATTCTTGGAAAATACGATGTACATCTTCACAGAGTTCTTTATCTGTGGTTAATAGACCGTAATCCGTGTAGATACGCGCATTTCCCGCATGATAGTTGCCCGTACCTAAATGCACATATCGCACCAATTTATTGTTTTCGCGGCGTACCACCAAAATCATTTTGGCATGAGTTTTATAGCCCACGATGCCATACACGACAACTGCGCCTGCTTCTTGTAATACATTAGCCACAGCAATGTTTGATTCTTCATCAAATCGTGCTCGAAGCTCAATTACAGCGGTGACTTCTTTGCCATTACGTGCTGCTTCCGCTAAAACTTGCACAATCTCCGAATCTGCGCCACTTCGATAAAGCGTTTGTTTAATGGCCAAAACTTGTGGATCACGTGCAGCTTCACGCAGTAAATTAATTACCGGTGCGAATGATTCAAAGGGATGGTGCAGCAAAATATCTTGTTTTTGCATCGCACTAAAAATGTTTTCAGATTTTTTGAGTACTTTCGGAATAACTGGAATATGCGCGTCATAACGTAGATGTGGACGTTTAAAGTTTGACAGTAAACGTGCAAGGTTAACCGGCCCATCCACTTTATAGAGTTGCTCTTCTTCTAAATCGAATTCATCAAGCAAATATTCATAAATATGCTGCGGACAATTTTCTGTCACTTCCAAGCGAACGGCGCGACCAAAACGACGTGAATTCAACTCACCTTTGAGGGCTTTAGCCAAATCTTCAACATCTTCATTTAAAGCCAAATCGGCATTACGCGTCACGCGAAATTGGTAGCAACCCGTCGCCGTCATGCCGGGGAACAAATCAGAGACATGTTCATGAATAATTGCCGATAGCATCACATGATGCTCTTTGCCACCGGTTAACTCATCAGGGAGTCGAACGACACGTGGCAGCGAACGTGGTGCAGGTACAACGGCTAAGTCAATCTGACGGCCAAACGCATCCTTCCCTTCTAAAGTCACAATAAAATTCAACGACTTGTTGACCAAGCGAGGGAATGGATGTGCGGGATCTAAGCTAATTGGCGTTAAGACTGGAGCAACTTGCTCTTGGAAATACTTTTTTACCCAAGCCGATTGTGCAGGCGTTAATTCCCCACGGCGTAAGAAGCAAATATCTTCTTCACGCAGTTTGGGTAAAATTTCTTGATTTAAAATACGATACTGGCGCTCAATTGCCGCATGCGCTGTCGCAGAAATTTCATCTAATACTTGTTTTGGTGTTAAGCCATCTGGACTGCGGCTTTCATTACCTAAGTCTAACTGTTCCATCATTCCCGCAACACGAATTTCAAAAAATTCGTCTAAGTTACGTGAAAAGATCAGCAAGAAATTCATGCGTTCAAGTAATGGATGTATCGGATCAACCGCTTGTTCGAGCACACGCAGATGAAAGTCGAGAATCGATAACTCTCGATTGATATAACGATCATTATAAGTATATTCAGTTGGTACTTGCGCGACTTCAGCTGCGGTATTCATTTCAAACCCATATTAAAAAATGTGTGCTGTACTCAGTTTAGTATGCTTCAAATTTGTGACAATTTCATAAAAAAAGCCCATAAAGATGAGCTTTTTGTTGTAATTCAAATCGCTGCCATGCCATTTGACGGGTGTGTCGATTGTTCTTAATCTGGGATATGGCTATAACGCATATATTTTTGGATCATGCGCTTACGATAATTTAGCTTACGATCTTGTCGATTTTCATCATAATATTTTGGATTGGGTAAAATAGCCGCAATAAATGCCGCTTGCTCTCGGCTTAAACTCCGTGAACTTTTACCAAAATAGTGCTGTGTTGCAGCTTCTACGCCATAGATGTTGTCCCCAAACTCAACCGAGTTGAGATATACCTCTAAAATGCGTTGCTTCGTCCACATGCGCTCCATCATCCATGTTGCAACGGCTTCCTGTCCTTTGCGGATAAATGAACGCTTATTATATAAAAATAAGTTCTTTGCCAATTGCTGAGAAATGGTGGATCCGCCTGCAACCACTTTGCCTTTATCTTTATTGCGTTCTAAAGCATTTTGCATGCCTTCCCAATCAAAACCTTTATGTTGTAAAAACTTGCCATCTTCAGCGGCAACAACAGCATGTTTGACATAATCACTGATTTGGTCGTAATCACGCCATTCGTGTTTAATCGGTTTGGATGGCTCAGACCAATAATCTAAACGCATCATCATCGTCGATTCCACAGGATGCGTACGCCACCACACTAGACTACCAAAGATCCAAAGCTGCACCAAAAGCACAAGACTGACAAGAATTAACAATGTACGAACAATAAAGGCTTTCATGTCAGTGTGTTACTCCAGAAATTCTGTTTTTTCATGTTAAGCTTATTTTTAAATATTTTGACACAGTACAAGAATAGCATGTCTGAACTCAGCCCTCCTGCTGTATCAACCCGTAAGCTGCAAATCCAACTGTGGTGGATCACGGCACTCTTAATTACCATCAATGTTGGACTCTTTGGCTGGCAAGTGTTGCATGGAATGAACGTTAGCCAACCCGACACACTGAATGCTTTGCGTTGGGGTGCTGATTATGCACCTTTAACCTTTTTAGAGGAACCCATCCGCTTATTCAGCAGTATGTTTTTTCATTTTGGCCTGATTCACCTGATGTTGAATATGTGGGCTTTGTATATTTTTGGCAGTGTTGCCGAGCAAATGTTAGGTCGTTTCTATTTCCTCGGCCTGTATGTTTTAGCAGGACTGATGGGAAGTTTATTGAGTGGTTATCTAACCATTCAAGACAGCTATGCATTATTGGCCGAAGGTGCAGCCAATCAGCAGCTTTTCCCGAGTATTGGTGCAGGTGCATCGGGTGCAGTGATGGGACTGGGTGCCGCGCTGACGATTATTTCTCTGCTCCCTATGTTACCTAAACAGCAATTTTATCTGGATAAAAAAACCTTATTAATGGTGATGGGGATTAACCTCGCGATGGGCTTTATGATTAGTGGGATTAATAATGCCGCGCATATTGGCGGCATGTTGATGGGCGCTGCCTTGGCTTTCATTTGGTATGTGGGACAAAAATTACATCAATCCCTAATCATTCAAATGATCGGTCTAATCGCCGCAGCTGTCGGATGCTACCTGTTTTATCTGCATTGCCAACAATTAATCCAACCGATTTTACCGCTTTGGGAACACTTTATCCTGCTGATGAAGCAATCTCTCGCAGCACGTTAAACAGTGGAATGAACCCTGTGGCTATCAACACAGATATGTTGAAAACACATCAAATCATGTCTAAACCTGGACTGCGCACTGGGTTCCTGCTCCACTCTTAACTTGCTCGGCTGTTAACCATCTCCCCCCTTAACTATTTAGTTCACGTAAGCTTTCTAAGGGTGGGATGTCGCAAAGATAACTTAAGCGATAACGTCCGATCAATGTACAGACTAAGGTCATGACCAGTGGGAGGATCAACCAAATTTCTGCATGTAGCTGGATGACCAGTTCCATTTTATAACTGACAATCGCACTGATCACTTCGGCAAAAATACATGCTACAACACCTGAAATTAGTCCCATTAGCCCTACTTCCAAACTGAGCATCGACTTTAGTTTTTGCTTGGAACTGCCGAAGGAACGCAGTAATGCCACTTCTTTTTTGCGTTCATCCATAAATAAGTTCAAACATGCAACCAAAACTAAAATGCCTGAAATACTCACCAACAGCGCCAAGATGGTAATAATCTGAACCAATACACTGACGATGCGTTTGATCTCATCCAAAATCAGACTAACATCAATAAACACGGTATTCGAAAACTGCTGAATCAGACCAATTAACTGATTTTTATCTTGCGGTGGAACATAGAAACTCCCCAAGTAACTGCCAGCATTTTCATCCATGGTTTGGGGAGAAAAAATAAAGAAGAAGTTTGGACTAAAGCTTTCCCACTCCACACTGCGAAGGTTAATTACCTTGGCTTGTAAAATCCCTTCAGGTAGGCTAAAACTCAGTCGATCTCCAATTTGAATACCCAGCTCTTGTGCGGTTTTCACTTCTACCGATACTTCATTGACCTGTTGAAAGTGCTGACTGCCCGCGATAATTTGATTATCTTTCGGAAAAGTTGCAGCCTGCGTAAGATTCAATTCACGGCGTAATGAATTATTGCTTTTAATTAAGGCATCAGAAAAAGGGAGATCATTTTTGGCAACTAAACGCCCACGAATATTCGGGTACATCGGCGTCCCTTGCCAACCATGCAGCTTGAGTTGTTGGTTAAAATCCTGCAACTCAAATGGCGGTAATCCATAGACAAATTGGTTAGGTGTCCCTAGTGGCAATTGTTGTTGCCAACGTTCCAGTAAATCTGTACGCAATACCGCTAAAACCGTGATCAAACTTAGCCCCAATGCCAATGCGGTAATTTGAAATGCCGTTTGATACGGTGTGCGTATATACGCTGAGATTTTCGTCCCCCAACTTTTCAAGGCCTTTAAACTGAGCCAGACCATCATATATAAGCCGATACACAGGAAGATGATTGCGCAAATCAGCCACAGGGTGAGTTGTAAATTTTCAGTTAAAACCACACAAAACACCACCAAACTGAGTGTGCCGAAACTGAGCATCCAAAGCATGGAACGTACAGAACGCTCTTGTTGTCGTATCACTCGTGCCGGCGGTGTCCCTAATAATTGCCAAAGACTTGGAAGAACAAATCCTAATAACACAATCGTACTGGTGAATATTGCAATTGGAAGCGGGCCAAGCAGCATAGACAGGGCTGAAAACTCTAATTGTAAATTTGGAATCAGCTGTAGCATCAGTTGCAATAAGCCATAGCCCAATCCCAGACCAATCAAACTTCCAAACAGGATTGAAAGCCCGAGTACAACCAACAGTAAAGCCAGATAAGCACTTAATATTTGCTGTTTGGTCGATCCAATACAGCGCATCAGTGCAATAGCATCTTGATTTTGTTGTACATAGCGCTGGCTGGTTAATGCGATGGCGATGCCACAAAGTAAAATGGTTAAAATATTGGCCATTTGTAAAAACGTTTCAAGATTGGCAATCGGCTTCATCAAGCGGGTATTGCCTTCACTGGCATTTCTCAGTTTTAAACTGCTTTGAGCTGCATCTTGAACCTGCGCATGATCTGAGTTAGCGGAACGGCCTTCGCTTTGATCGCCAAATTTCTGCTTATACAGTTTTTCAAATCGCTGTGTATTTTGTGCATCTCCTGCCATTAACAGACGATATTCAATCCGACTCCCGACTTGGATGGCATTGGTTCTCGCCACTTCAGACTGCGCAATCATAACCGTCGGTGAAAAGCCACTGAAACCGAGTTCCTGATTGGTGTCATGAATGATTTTGGCACTGACTTGAAAAGCAGCATCAGCAATATTGATCTGATCTCCAACCTTTACGCCCAACAAATCCATGGCACGCGGACTTAACCAAACCTCACCTGCTTGTATGGAACGGTTTAGTTTCGGTTCTGTTTCAAGTTCACCTCTTAATGGAAATGCAGCATCAACGGCTTTGACATTGACCATGACAAATTGCTGATCGGTGTGCGCCATACTGCTAAATAGCGTGACATTCGATTGTTTTAATTGCTGTGCTTTGGCTTGTTGTTGCCACTCTTGTGGAATTGGTTCATTGGCTGTCAGCACCAAATCTGCTGCCAACATTTCAGCAGCTTGTAGCGCTACAGCATTTTGAATTTGTACATTACTAAACTTTAAAGCCGTGGTGGCACTGATCGCCAAGGTTAGTGCGATCAATAATAAATACACACCCGTGGTTTTAAAACTCAGTTGTAAGAGTGGTCGAAACAATGCCAAAAGATTCATGCAGCATCTCCTGTTCGATGCTCAATCAATTGACCATTGACCAATTCAAAATGGCGCTGACATTGACGGGCCAAATCGGCATCATGCGTCACCAATACCAAAGTGGTTCCCATTTCACGATTTAACTGAAATAACAGTTGTTCAATTTCCTGTGCCGTTGCACTGTCTAAATTACCTGTCGGTTCATCTGCAAAGATCAGATCGGGTTCACTCACCAAAGCACGGGCAATCGCAACCCGTTGCTGCTCACCACCGGATAAAACTTTAGGAGCTTGATGCGCTTGGCGTTCTAGTCCGACCTTTGCTAACAGTTTTAATGCTTTTTCTTCTGCGGCTTTGACCTGAAAATTTGCTTGTAGCCGTAGCGGCAGCATGACATTTTCCAGAGCCGTTAAATGTGGCAACAACTGGAAAGACTGAAAGACAAATCCAATATGAGCCAAACGGACTTGAGCACGCTGTTCTTCATTTAATAGATGAATGTCTTGACCACAGACCCGTAATTGTCCCGAACTGGCCTGATCTAAGGTCGCCAAAATACCCAACAAGGTGGATTTACCTGAACCAGAACGACCAGTAATCGCAACTTGTTCCCCTGCAAAGATTTCAAGATCGAGTTGTTCGAAGATCGATAACTGTTTTTGTGGAAGTTGTATCTTTTGTGTCAATTGCTGTGCAGAAATAATCGCCTGTGGCATGATGTCAACATCTGTCGTGAGTTGGGTCATATCTTCCCTATATGCAAAATCGCATTCAAAATAATCGTCTATTGAGTTACTTGCTGGCTATTGCACTGATGTTCTGCCCGATGCTGCTCTCTGCCAAAACCATCATGATTTTGGGCGATAGCTTAAGTGCAGGTTATGGTGTTTCAGTGCAGCAAGGTTGGGTCCACTTATTACAAAAACGTCTAGACCAACAGTATCCGAAACAACATAAAGTGGTCAATGCAAGTGTCAGCGGTGAAACCACCAGTGGTGCTTTGGCACGACTGCCTAAACTGTTGCAAACTCATCGTCCAGACCTTGTGGTGATTGAGTTAGGTGGTAATGATGGTTTACGCGGACAGCCCCCTGCACAAATTAAAAAAAATTTAGCGCAGCTGATTCAAAAAAGCCAACAGGCCAAATCGAAAGTCATTTTATTTGGAATGAAAATTCCACCGAATTATGGCAAGGCATATAGCCAAGCTTTTGAAAATAACTATCAAGTGTTGAGCCAACAGTACAAAGTCAAATTATTGCCTTTCTTTATGCAAGGGGTTGCGGGACATAAAAACTTAATGCAACAAGATCAGATCCACCCGAATGCCAAAGCGCAAACAATTTTGCTGAACAATGCTTATCCATTGATCAAAGCAAGCTTATAAATTTAGTTGGTGAAAATCGGTTCATAAAAAAAGGCGCTTCATGAGCGCCTTTTTTAATATCTTGTCTTTACTGTAATTTGCTTAGAAATCGTAGAAGCTTACTTCACCCGTTTCGAGTGAATACTCAGCGCCCACCACTTTTAATTTGCCTTGCGCAATTAAGTTTTCGAGGACTGCTGAACCATGACGAAGTTGATTCACTGATGCAAAAACGTTTGAACGTACTGCATGCATTGAAAGTTTTTCAAGGTCATCTTTCAATTCAGTTTGCATAAGTATTTCTACAGATGGACGAACGCGGTTCACAATCGACATCAAGTTCGCTGATGGTGGTGTCGCAGGGTTAGTTAAAGCTTCAATCGTAGAATGAATCGCGCCACAGTGTGTATGACCCAATACAATGACCACAGGACATCCAAAGCTTTCTGCTGCAAATTCCACGCTACCGACTTGAGACGGTGCCACAATATTACCTGCAACACGAATCACGAATAAATCGCCTAAGCCTTGGTCAAATACCATTTCAGCAGGAACACGTGAGTCTGAACATCCTAAAATAATCGCAAAAGGTTCTTGGCTTTCGGCCATTTCAGCACGTTGTTGATGCGTCAAAAGCTTCGGGTGATTCGTTTCACCGTTTACAAAACGTTGATTCCCTTTCTTTAAACGATCTAAAGCTTCTGCTGCTGCTAGCATGTTCTAATTACCCTTATCCGAAGTTGCAATATTTTAATCCCAGTCGAATCGATTGTCACTTGCAAAAACAATTGCTGTGAATTTTTTCTACGACGATTCATCTTGATAGAAAATGCTACTCCATATTCATCAAAAAAAATTATTTTTTCTGTAATGGTTCACATTATTAAAACGCAAGTTTAACTACGTCAAAAAAGCAATGGATGACAAAGGTCATTTTTAATTTACAATATATTTCATAAATATACGCTTTTGCTATTTCAGCCCATTCTGATAATAGTCATATAAATGATCTAAAAAATATATCGATTCGATTTAACTGGGGTAAACGTCAATGAAAGGATATCATTCACGCGTTTTTGGTTTTTTCAAGCTAGCAACAATTTGCTGTATGACGTTTACTGCCAACCATGCTTTGGCTGCAAATCCATCTCCCATCAGCAAAAACCTGGCCGTACCCTCTATCGTGCAAAATTATTTGAGCCAAGAACGTAAAGCGGCTGGTTTAGTCACACACAGTGTTCAAGTCGGGAATGTGAATTGGAGTTATAGCGAAGGTGGTCAACGCTCTAAACCTACCATCTTGCTGATTCATGGTTTAGGCGGCACACGTGATAATTGGAACCGTGTTGCGCATTATTTAACACCGAACTATCACGTGATCATCCCTGACCTTCCGGCCAATGGCGATACGCATGTGCCGGTCGATTTTGATGTCTCAGTGCCGAATGTCACGGAACAACTACGCCAGTTTGTCCTTAAAATAGATATTGAAGATAAACTTAATGTCGCAGGTCACTCATTGGGTGGGTCCATTGCAACGGTATATGCCTCTCAATATCCTTTTGATACCCAAAGTTTATTTTTACTCAACAGCGCGGGCATTTATAAACAAGCCAATACCAGTTATACCCGTGACCCGTATAAACTTAAAAATTTAATCGTTTCAAAACCGGGGGATTTAGATGATGTTATGCATAAACTCATGCAGAATCCGCCTAATGTTCCGACACAGCTTAAAGAAGCGCAGGAAAATATCTTAATTGCGCGTGCGCCCTTCACCAGTAAAATGATCGATCAAGTCGTCACGCTCAATCGAATCTACACCCCTGAAACTTTTGCCCGATTAACACGAACGGTGGAAGCACCAACCCTGATCCTTTGGGGCAAACAAGATAAAATCTTTAATGTTGAAGTGGCTGGCGAACTCAAGTCTTTACTGAAACGTGCAGAAACCCCTGTGATTTTAAATAACGTCGGTCATATGCCAATCTTAGAAGCTGAACAACAAGTTGCAGACCATTACTTGCCTTTCCTTGCTAAAAGTCAAAAGTTTAAAAATCCTTTGGTAGATAAACTGATTCAGTTAAACTGAGCATTCGCCATTTTTAGATACCCATCACTGGGACTTCAGGGAAAGTATGCAGAAAAACCCGATGATTGAGCAGTTGATTGACGCTCAACTGAACTTTTTAGATCAGAGCTTTTCACACAATGATACCGTAGCCACTGAATTCACCCATTTTTATCAATGGTTTCGTAAACAATCTTTGCAGCAGATTTGGAGTTTTGATCAAATCAATACCTTGTTGCAAAAACAAATTTTAAATACCCCTGCAAGTCAATTTCTGATTGAGCAAATTGCTGAACATATCAAATTTGCACTGATTCACCCTGCAAATGACAGCACCACGATTGCCGAAATCATTCCAGTGTTGACCATCGATAAAATTGCACAGTATGTGGCGAGTAAACAGGGACATCGTCAGCGTTTAATTCATACCATGGTCAACAATCCTGCATTTTCAGCCATGATCAGTCAGTTGATTCAACATGCGATACAAGATTATTTAGACAACTCAGTTATTGCGAAATCGGTCCCCGGTGTTTCACGATTTATGAAAATGGGGAAATCGGTACTGGAAAATGTCACTGATACCAATTTAGATAATGCAGTCAGCAAATACTTACAAAAGAATATTTTAAAGCTCAGTCAAATGAGTGAAACCGTGTTAAATCAGCACTTTGATGATCATAAGCTGTACTATTTTCAAGCCAATTTGTGGCATAAAATTAAAGCGCTGCCAGTTTCAGTATTAAAGAACTATGTTGAAGTTCAGGACTTGCCGCAAACAGTTGCCATGGGTCATGAAATTTGGGACTTTATGCGACAGTCTGAGTATATGAAACAGCAAGTGCATGATGGCGTATACGCTTGGTACGTGCGCAATGCAGAACGCCCTTTTGATTTATTGCTACGTGATTTAAATATTGATGAAGCACTGATTCAGCATGAACTTCAAAACTTACTCAATCCTATCGTTCAACAAATGATTGAGTCGGGTTATTTGCGTGAGCGTTCACGTCTCTATTTAGAACAATTCTACTACTCAAGTGAAGCACTGAAAATTTTAAATATCCCAACATAAAAAAAGCCGCGTTAAGCGGCTTTTCTTTTAGAAATACTTAGAACTGGTATTTCAAACTTGCATAATAAGCTCGACCCGGCTCGTTATATGTTTGGTTGACCGTTTTATCACGCAGTTTTTTCTCATCAAATAGGTTATTCACACCGATACGAGCACTTAAAGCCGCATTAAATTTATAACCAAAGTTAATGCCTGCAATGCCATAACTTTTCACGCTATCCATCGCCAAGCCATTTTTGCTTTCAAGACTAGTTTCTGCATATTGACGTGGTTTTTGACGACCATATTGGGTATAGACAAAGTTACTGTCTAATCGATCCGTGATGTTGTAGTTCAAAATAGAGTTTATGGTGTAATTTGGAATCACTGAAAGTGGATTGCCAGTACGTTTATCTTCAGAGTTGATCATATAGGTGACGTTATTGGTCCACGTGATATCACCCCAGTCCAAAGAAATACTTCCTTCAACGCCTTCCACCAAGGCTTCTGGCGTATTCATCCAACGCAATACATTATACGTTGTACCATTTACTTCTATTTCTTCTAGACGTGTATCCCCAGCAACGATCTTATTTTTATAATCATTACGGAACCATGCAAAACTTGCATTCACGATGTCTTTTTCAAACTGTACACCTAATTCTTTATTCACTGAAGTTTCAGGTTTGAGATCACCATTACCTTGTAATAAACATTGGCTCAGCCCAATTGGACAGCCATTACCGCGAGTGCTTAACAGATAACCTTCCGCATTTTGGTACATATTGGGTGCTTTATACGCCTTAGCTACACCACCTTTTAGTGTCCAATAGTCACCAAGTTTTTGCGTAATATTGAGACTTGGACTCCAGCTATCTCCCGATTTACTATGATTATCATAACGCAGTGCCAAAACAACATCGGTGCTTTCGCCCAAATTCATATTATTTTCAATATAGGCCGACGCAATCCGTGAATCCATTTGTGAACGGTCACCTGAAGTCAGCGCATCACCAAAACCGCCTGCGCCAGCTTGTGTATTAACCGTATCGGTAAAGTCATCTTCGACCCACTCAGTGCCTAAAGTTAATACTTGTGGGACATACCATTGGAACGGCAGATTGGCTTCTGCATTAAAGCGAATGGTTTCTAGATGTGACGTTTGTTTATTTTCAAGATTATTAATCTGACCCTCTGTACTACCGCCTGTCCCTTCAGGTAGGCGTTTATTTTTAGTTTTATCATATTGCGCAATGAGTTTACTGTCACCCCACCCCCACGTACCTTCATGAGTTAATGCAAAAGTATCACGATAAATGGTATTGGTTTCTTCGCCAATTAAAGCGGATAAAATGGGCGCCTTGTTCGGATCGGCTGGATCAAATACACTGTTTTGACTGTCACCTGCAAAACGGTTGCCTTGGCGGCCAACACTTGCGTCAAACATCAAGACTTGTTGATCGTTCAACTGCCAAGCCAAACGCCCTGCAATATCTTTATTTTCAACGCCTTCTCGACCCGCCATACGCGCGCCATTGTCCATTAAGGCATTAATATCCGCAGCATCTGAATCGGTTTTGTTATAACTACCGTATAACCGATATGAAAGGACATCTTTGAGAATTGGCCCGCTTAAGTTAAAGCTTTCACGGTGACTTGCGCCCTCTTTAGCGTCTTCAGGTTGATTGGTAAAAACTTCCACAGAGCCATGCACGTCGTTGGTCACTTTCTTGGTTTTAATATTGACCACACCACCCATCGCACCTGAACCATAACGCGCTGCTGCTGGACCACGCAGCACTTCAATCGATTCAATAGCATCTGCAGGTACCCAGTTCGAATCGCCACGTGTATCACGCTCACCGCGCCAGCCATAACGTACTGAGTTTCTCGAATTTACAGGCTTACCATCAATTAAGATCAACGTGTTTTCAGGCCCCATTCCACGGATATCAATCTGACGGTTATTACCACGTTGCCCGGTGGCACTGTTACCAGTCAAATTTACACCCGGCATACGGCGCACATATTCTGAAATATCATTAACAACCGGTATTTTTTCTAAATCTTCTGCCGTAATTTTTGAAGCACCTAATGATTGTTTAACTTGTTCTGCTGCAGTAACAACAATGGTTTCCATCTTCGTTACGGATTCATCTGATGCTTCAGTGTGCACATCTTTTGCATGCGTCAAACTTACCAATGCACAGAGTATTGAAAGTGTAAGCGTTGATTTTAATAGTTGTTTGGTCATTGAGTGCTTCCAAATAAACGTATTTATGGAGAAATCTAGAATAATGTGTTGCACATTGTAACCACCACAAACAATATTGCAATTAATTTCAATAATCATTCTCATTTATATTTGTGATATAGCTTATCATTTTGATGTAAAAACCCTAGAAATATCTAAAAATCTTCGTTTTTTTGATTTAGACAATAAAAAAGCCGCAACGTTGCGGCTTTTTATAAAAATACTGAACTTATTTGAAATAAGCACCTTCAGTATTACTGTGATCCGTTTGGTCAACAACACGCATTAACTCAGGTACATGCTGCTTCAATGTTGTTTCAACACCTTGTTTCAGGGTTAAATCGATTGAAGAACAACCTTGGCAACCACCACCGAATTTAAGCACTGCAGTTAAACCATGTTCTGCATCTTCAACCACCTCTACCAATGCACAGTTACCACCATGACCTGCAAGTCCAGGGTTAATTTCTGACTGTAGAACATAAGTGATTCGCTCTTCTACAGAGGCATCTGGACCCACACGTGGCACTTTTGAGTTTGGCGCACGGAAAGTTAACTGACCACCAAAACGGTCTTTGTTATAGTCAATCACCGCATCCAAAAGATATGGAATAGACGGTGTGTCAATAAATGCAGGGAAATCTGGATAGTCTTGTTTATAGTCTGTAGGCACAACTTCTTCTGGTGCACTGTAAGCCATACAACATTCAGCACGTGGCGTACCCGGATTTTCCACAAAAACACGTACACCAATGCCCGGTGTATTTTGTTTATCCAAAAGATCTTTCAAATACTCTTGGGCATTTGGTGTGATCAATAGGTTTGGAATTTCTTCAGCAACTGCTGTGCTCTTGTTCTCAGTCGACATTACAATATTTCCTCAAGCTGAAGTCGCTATTTTAACTTAAGATGCGGGGCATTAGAAAAAAATCAACTAAAATTGTCGGAATTATTCTGAAAGTTCACGCTTTAGGCAGATTTAATGGCATTATTGAGCATAAATTTTAACAAGTAGAATAGTCATATATGTTGGGCCTACCCTTTAACCACACCGTGACCATTATCCTGATTACGGTGGTGATTTCACTGATTGCATTTTCAAATCAGAAAGTGATGAATCGTTTGTTATTTTGGCCGCCTGCCCTCAGTCGTGGCGAGTATGACCGATTTATTAGCCATGGTTTTATTCATGCAGATGGCGCGCACCTATTATTCAACATGATTACCTTATTTTTCTTTGGTAGCGTGATTGAAAGTTTTTATCGCCAATATTTTTTCGACATGGGCTTTGTGCTGTTTTACTTGGGCGGTTTGATCGCTGCGATTATTCCGAGTTATTTAAAACATAAGCATGATACCCATTGGGCAAGTTTAGGGGCTTCTGGGGCGGTATCTGCGGTACTTTTTGCGTATATCTTGTTTGAACCGTGGAAACTGATTTTTGTATTCTTTATTCCTGTTCCTGCAATTATTTTTGCCGTGCTTTATGTGGCTTATAGTATTTGGTCAGGTAAACGTGGCAACAGCAACATTAACCACAGCGCACACCTTTGGGGCGCAGCGTATGGTGTAATCATGACGATTATTCTTGAACCGAAACTCATTCCACATTTCTTAAGTCAGTTATTAAACGTTCCTTTCTAACGTTAAGTCTAAAAAATCAGTCTGATTTAACCAGTAAAATGACAGCCTAAACCGTTTCAGTTTAGGCTTTTTTATTGCGCCGAGTTTAACCTCATGACCATTGATCTTTTCTTTAGCCAATTTCCCATATCTACAACACCGCACTTTGAATATCGAGCTATACAATTTCACAGCAGATTGAAACGCTATCTACCCATGCCCTGATTTAAACTGAAATGACACAGAATAAAAAAGGGAAAATTCCAATGAAAATAGTCCTGATGTTCTCAAGTTTGCTGTTGACCTGCGTGTTGAGTGCTTGTGCCGTTCACACTCGTGAAGGCAGTATCGTGGTCGACCCAGATCGTAATCACTATCCTTACAATTACCCAGATCGACATGGCGACTTTTGCCCGCCCGGACAGGCTAAAAAAGGCCGTTGTTGATTTGCCGTTGCTGATTTCATGCCCTCTTCTTTTAAGCCTTCAAACCGAAGGCTTTTTCAATTCCAGCAATAAAATTTGAAGCTGTATATTCTACGAAAGTTCACAAAAGCACATGACAAATCATATAAATCTGGCACTTTATGCCACCCTATTTTTTAATTTGGCATAGATAATGTATACATCTGTATATTAATGACAAAATTAGCTGAGATATTTTGCATGTCGAGTTCAACTGAAGGTCTTCAATTTCCCATTTCGGCTTCAAACCAAAAGCCGAGTACATCTAAAACTGGTCGTGAAATTATCGCTGAAGCCTTAGCTGCAGTTGACCATCACTCTTCTGTACGTGCAAAACAAGAAAAAAACTGGCGTAAAAAATATCCTGAATATTTTAAAGCCTTGGTTGAACAAGGAATTCAATCATCTGAAGCTGCGATCAACATTGCTGAGCAAGGTTTAAATAAAGCGCATCACGTCTTTGAGTTTTATCGTAATCAAGAAAAGTATACGCTCAAAGATGCAGTAGCTTTGACTGCACATCCGCTGCATACCGTGAAATTAAAAGGTGAAAGTGACGCAGCGCCTGAGTGGTATGTGCCCTATCATGGTCAAAAACTTCAAGGTGAGGCTTTACTGGCTCAGATTCAAAAATGGCAAGATGCTGGCATCATTGAAGCCAGTCATGCCGACGCATTACGTGAAGCCATTGCACACCCAGAATGGTTCGATTTGTCAGATCGGACTATGGTGCTTTTTGGTGCTGCCTCCGAAGCTGGCCCTCTGACGTGGTTAGCAAAATGGAAAGCCAATATTGTGGCAATCGACCTCAATAATGAACGTGTTTGGGATCGAATCTTAAGCACGGTTCAGGCCGGTAATGCCACTTTATATTCACCAAGTCTCGACGCTGTGCATGAAGACACACCCATTCAAGAACTAAAACACAAATTGGGCGCCAATTTACTGACACACATTCCTGAAATTGCACAATGGCTTGCACAAAGTGAACATCAACTAGATCTGGCTGCAATTGCCTATTTAGATGGTGAAAAGCATGTTCGTGTTGCAATGGCAATGGACAGCATCATGGCCTATGTCAGCCAACAAAAAGCCGACACCAGCTTGATGTTTATGTGTACTCCGACCGATGTCTATGCGGTTCCAGAAGAGATTGTTACGGCAGCGCAAGCCAAATTCCAAAACCGTGCTTCTGCACAAAAACTATTGACACAAAGTATTGCCAAAGTCACAGGTCAGCATTTCTTTAAGCAAAATAATGAGCAAACCACCACAGCAGACAATGGAAAATCCTATGGTATTGCTGACTGTCTGGTGGTGGAACAAGGTCCAAACTACGCACTCGCAAAACGTATCCAACAATGGCGCGCAACTGTCGCACGTCAAAATGGTCAGCGGGTTAGTATTAATATTGCGCCATCCACCACGACCCGCTCAGTGACGAAGAATCCATTATTAAAAGCCGCATTTAATGGTGCGAGTTTATTTGATGTGGAATCCTTCCAACCTGAAACCACCAATGCACTCATGGCGGCTTTATGGATTCACGACTTGAGAAACCCTCAATCGGTTGCTAACCCTGAAACGGCGCTAGACCACCCATTAGAACTCATGATGCATGGTGCCAACCATGGTGGCTTATGGCGTGTGGCTTATTTGGCGCGTACTGCCTTACCTTTTGCAGCGCTGTATGGTTTTGCTGAAGAGAAATTGCCCGTGAAAAAAGTATTGGGACTGTTTAAAAAAGCGTAACTGCATTGGTTCAAATAAGTGTTGAACTTTGCAAAGCTTCAACTCGCTAGTTTGATTGTTCTAATTCAGCTCTCAGTCATCCCATTAAAATCGGTGATGTCTGAGATAAAGCCATAAGAAAACGCTGCCGAAGCAGCGTTTTTTTATATCTGGAATTTGAGTTGCTTAGAACACTTTCAAGAATAACCAGTACAAGCAGCCTGATAGACAGATCGTTGCAGGTAAAGTGAAGACCCAAGCCGATAGAATGGTCTTCACTGTTGCAAAGTTCAGACCCGATTTATTCGCGACCATGGTACCTGCAACCGCAGAGTTCAATACGTGTGTGGTCGATACAGGCATACCAAAACCATCCGCAGCAGCAATCGTTGACATAGCAACAAGCTCGGCAGACATGCCCTGACCATAGGTCATGTGGTTTTTACCAATACGTTCACCGACAGTCACAACAATACGTTTCCAACCCACCATGGTTCCAAGACCCAGTGCCAATGCAACAGCGACTTTCACCCATGTTGGAATGTACTGTAAGAACGAATCTAAGTGACTACGATATTCCTTCACTGTCTTTTGTTCAGCTTCTGCCATTGCTGGTAGTTGTTCAGCTTTATCTAGACGTTTAAAAGCAGTAGTACTTAAGTACATGTCATTACGAATCGAAGATACTTCTTGTTCAGGAATATCTTTTAAGTCGCCATACTGTGCAACACGCTCACCTAAATGATCGGTCAAACTTGCCAAAGCTGGCACAACTTCTGGGCTGACTTCTTTGGTTTGAATGTATTTGGTGAGTACATCACGTGCTTGTGCATCAGGAATATCCTTATGCTCTGCGTAGATCGCAGTCGCAGTTTGAGCAGATAACTGATGGAAAGATTGAATATGTTGATTATCTAAGTTCTTATTCAATGAATAAGCCAATGGCACACATCCGATTAAAATCAGCATGATCAGACCCATACCTTTTTGACCATCATTTGAACCGTGCGCAAAACTTACACCTGTACAGGTAAAGATCAAAATTGCACGAATCAGTGGTGGTGGCGGCTTATTGCCTTCTGGTGGCTGAAACAATTCTAGCTGTTTGCGGAAAATACGCTTCACCAACAAGAAAACTAGGGCTGCAAATGCAAAACCAATCAGTGGAGAGAACAATAAAGCCTTACCGACTTTAAGCACCTGCTCCATATCTACACCGCTCGCACCACCGCCTGCATTTAACAGGTAGTTCATGATGCCAACGCCAAGAATAGAACCAATCAAAGTATGCGAACTAGACGCTGGGATGCCTAAGAACCAAGTCCCTAAATTCCACAAAATCGCTGCGATCAACATAGCGAAAACCATGGCAAAACCAGCACCTGAACCGACATTCATAATCAATTCAACAGGTAATAAGGCAATAATGCCGTAAGCGACTGCACCACTGGCAACCATTACACCCAGAAAGTTACAGAAACCTGCCCACATTACCGCAACTGGTGCTGACAAGGCGTTGGTATAAATCACTGTTGCCACTGCGTTTGCAGTGTCATGGAAACCATTTACAAATTCAAAGCCAAGTGCGATGAATAAGGCTGTGCCCAATAAAATCATTGAATAAAGACTTAAAGGCGGAACATGCGCTAAATCGGCAGTCACCTGAAAACCAATATAAATCAACGTTGAAATAATCACCGTTAAAAATACCGGCATAAAGAATTTCGGTGTAGGCACATGAACATTCGTAGACTTTTGAGTAGTCGACGTGTGCGCTGAATCTACGGGAGTTTGTTTAGAATTCATGCAGGCAGGAATAGAGGATTTTAAAATCCCCATATTGTTCAATTTAATTATGACAATTATATGACAAAGCGGTGTCATATAAAGCAATTTTTCATGCTTTATTTGTTTTTTTAAAGTGTTAAAAACCGACTTTTATACTCTACTTTCATAAAGTAAATCAGTTATTTAATCTGCGTATTTAAACTTTATTTTCTTTGAAACCCAATGTTTCAGCTTATATTTCATCTGTCATGTTTTTTGTCATATTGCATAGCCCTGCTGGATGTTTTTTAATCTTGCCTGAGCAATATGACAAATTCATGAAGTTTTCCATACATTTATATGAAATTGGAATATGAAATTATCAAGTTGCAATATTGCTCATTAATTCAACAAGCTAATAATTGCGCGCTGTGAAGATGATTGAATATCAATAAAACTGCAATGAATTCTGTTAATATATTTGCCGATTTTATATTCCATCGGATTGGGGTTATTTATGTCCACGCTTGCCACCCTAAAAGAGCTGCTCGCTCAACGGATTCTGATTATCGACGGTGCAATGGGCACCATGATTCAGCGTCATAAACTCGAAGAAGCTGACTACCGTGGTGAGCGTTTTGCAGATTGGGCATCTGACCTCAAAGGCAATAATGACCTATTGGTGTTGACGCAGCCGCAAATTATCCAAGGCATTCATGAAGCCTACCTCGATGCTGGCGCAGACATTATTGAAACCAACAGCTTTAACGGCACTAAAGTTTCAATGTCTGACTACCACATGGAAGATTTGGTATCAGAGATCAACCGTGAAGCAGCGCGTATTGCTAAAGCCGCTTGTGAAAAATACTCTACGCCTGAAAAACCGCGTTTTGTTGCAGGTGTGCTTGGGCCGACTTCACGCACTTGCTCGATCTCGCCAAATGTAAATGACCCAGCATTCCGTAACATCACTTTTGATGAGCTAAAAGAAAACTATATTCAAGCTGCGCATGCCCTGATTGAAGGCGGTGCGGACATTCTGCTCATTGAAACTGTATTCGATACTTTAAACTGTAAAGCTGCCATCTTTGCAGTGAAAGAAGTGTTTAATCAGCTTGGCTATGAATTGCCATTGATGATTTCAGGCACGATTACCGATGCCTCTGGCCGAACTTTAACTGGCCAAACTGCTGAAGCGTTCTGGAACTCTGTGCGTCATGGTGACTTATTGTCTATTGGCTTTAACTGTGCCCTAGGTGCAGATGCCATGCGTCCGCATGTAAAAACCATTGCTGACGTTGCTGATACTTTTGTTTCGGCGCATCCGAACGCTGGCTTACCAAATGCCTTCGGCGGTTATGATGAAACCCCTGAACAAACCGCTGCCTTTATTAAAGAATTTGCAGAAAGTGGCTTGATTAACATCACTGGCGGCTGCTGCGGTACAACGCCGGATCACATCCGTGCTATTGCCAATGCCGTAAAAGACATTAAGCCACGCCAAGTGCCAGAAACCAAACCCGCTTGCCGTTTAAGCGGTTTAGAGCCGTTCAACATTACAGAAGATTCGCTGTTTGTAAACGTCGGTGAACGTACCAACGTGACAGGTTCTAAAAAATTCCTACGTTTAATCCGTGAAGAAAACTTTGCCGAAGCTTTAGAAGTTGCACAGCAGCAAGTTGAAGCCGGTGCTCAGATTATCGACATCAACATGGATGAAGGCATGCTGGATTCAGAAGGCGCAATGGTGCACTTCCTGAATCTTGTAGCCTCTGAACCTGAAATTTCACGTGTGCCGATCATGATTGACTCATCTAAATGGGAAATCATTGAAGCGGGCTTAAAATGTGTACAAGGTAAAGCGGTTGTTAACTCGATTTCCTTAAAAGAAGGCTATGACGAGTTCGTTGCAAAAGCGCGTTTGTGCCGTCAGTATGGCGCTGCCGTAATTGTTATGGCCTTTGACGAAAATGGTCAGGCCGACACTGCTGCACGTAAAAAAGAAATCTGTAAACGCTCTTATGATGTATTGGTGAATGAAGTGGGCTTCCCTGCTGAAGACATCATTTTTGACCCGAACGTGTTTGCAGTGGCAACAGGTATCGAAGAACACAACAACTATGCTGTGGACTTTATTGAAGCAACAGGCTGGATCAAGCAAAACTTACCACATGCGATGATTTCAGGCGGTGTGTCTAACGTATCGTTCTCCTTCCGTGGTAATGAACCTGTACGTGAAGCGATTCACTCAGTGTTCTTATACCATGCCATTCAGCAAGGCATGACTATGGGTATCGTCAACGCAGGTCAAATGGCGATTTATGATGATATTGATGCTGAACTGAAAGCTGCGGTTGAAGATGTGATCTTGAACCAAAACCAAGGTGAAAGCCATCAAGAAGCTACAGAAAAGCTGCTTGAAGTTGCTGAAAAATACCGTGGTCAAGGTGCTGCGCAAAAACAAGTGGAAAACTTGGAATGGCGTGAGCTTCCCGTAGAAAAGCGCCTTGAGCATGCTTTAGTGAAAGGTATCACCACCTTTATTGATGAAGATACTGAAGAAGCACGCCTGAAAGCTAAACGTCCACTCGATGTGATTGAAGGTCCGCTGATGGACGGCATGAATGTTGTAGGTGATTTGTTCGGTTCAGGCAAAATGTTCCTGCCGCAAGTGGTGAAATCTGCACGTGTCATGAAACAGGCTGTAGCTTGGCTGAATCCGTTCATTGAAGCGGAAAAAACAGCTGGCCAATCTAAGGGTAAAGTCCTGATGGCAACCGTGAAAGGTGACGTACATGACATCGGTAAAAATATCGTGGGCGTAGTACTTGGCTGTAATGGTTATGACATCATCGACCTTGGCGTGATGGTGCCTTGCGAGAAGATTCTGCAAACTGCCATTGATGAGAAAGTCGACATTATTGGTCTATCTGGCCTAATCACTCCGTCTTTGGATGAAATGGTTTTTGTTGCGAAAGAAATGCAGCGCAAAGGCTTTAATGTTCCATTGATGATTGGCGGTGCAACCACTTCTAAAGCGCATACGGCAGTGAAAATTGATCCACAATATTCAAACGATGCAGTCATTTATGTTGCCGATGCATCTCGTGCGGTGGGTGTAGCAACAACTTTACTTTCTAAGGAAATGAAGCCAAAGTTTGTAGCAGAAACCCGTGCTGAATATGAAAAAGTCCGTGAGCGTATTGCCAATAAACAGCCAAAAGCGGCCAAACTGACGTATGCTGAATCTGTAGAAAATGGTTTGAAAATAGACTTTGCAGCCAATGCGCCTGCGAAGCCAAACTTTATTGGTACGCAAACGCTGACCAATTATCCATTGGAAACTTTGGTTGAATACTTTGACTGGACACCGTTCTTCATTTCTTGGAGTTTGGCAGGTAAATTCCCTGCTATCTTAACTGATGAAGTTGTAGGTGAAGCAGCAACTGACTTGTATGAACAAGCACAGACCATGCTAAAAGACATCATCGACAACAAACGTTTTGATGCTCGTGCTGTGTTTGGTGTTTACCCTGCAAACCGTTCAGCAGCGGATTCGGTTGAAGTGTATAGCGAAGATGGTCAATCGGTTACGCATACCTTCCATCACATTCGTCAACAGTCTGACAAAGTGACAGGTAAACCAAACTTGTCATTAGCGGACTTTGTTGCGCCTAAAGGTGTCGCAGAAGACTACTTGGGCGGTTTCACGGTATCCATCTTTGGTGCGGAAGAAATGGCAAATGAGTACAAAGCTAAAGGCGATGACTACTCTGCAATTCTTGCGCAATCTTTAGGTGACCGTTTTGCGGAAGCGTTTGCGGAGCATTTGCATGAACGTATCCGTAAAGAGTTCTGGGGTAACCAAGCGTCTGAAACCTTAAGCAATGAAGAATTGATTAAAGAGAAGTATGTGGGCATCCGTCCTGCACCGGGCTACCCTGCTTGCCCTGAGCATTCTGAAAAAGCGCCGTTGTTTGACTGGTTAGGTTCTACTGACAAGATTGGTACGCAATTGACCACTAGCTTTGCAATGTGGCCGCCTTCATCTGTCAGCGGTTTCTACTATGCAAACCCTGAAAGCCAATACTTTAACGTGGGTAAAATCGCAGGCGATCAGCTTGAGGATTATGCAAAGCGTAAAGGCTGGACTTTGGATGAAGCGAAGCGTTGGTTAGCACCGAATTTGGATGATTCGGTTCAGTAATTAGTTTGAAAAAATCCCCTCGAATGAGGGGGTTTTTTATTTATAATCAAAAATCTTAAAAACACATAAACGAATTTTATAAAATTGAAAAAAATATTCTTACTTTTAGTTTTACCTTTTATTTCATCTTTTACTTTTGCAAAATGTAAAGCTAGTAATGTTTATGATGAAATTGCCTGTTATGAAAAAGAATTAAAATCTAATAAAACCAAGCTCAACCAAACTTATCAAAAGCTTTATAACACTATGGATGAGGAAGGTAAGAAAATTTTAGAAACCTCTCAAAAGAATTGGTTGTTATATAAAAATAGTCATTGTGATGAACTCGTATCTTATCTATCTAGCAGTGTACAAGGTGCGGGATCTAAGCTAATCAATCTATCATGTAATGCCGATCTTATTGATCAACGAATTAAAGACTTAAAAGATTTACTTTAATTTTTAGGTAATCCCCCTAAATCCCCCTTTTACAAAGGGGGACTTTCGCGTATCGAATTCATTACGTGACAGCTCTTCGTTTTGTAAAGGAAGGTTGGGAGAGATTAATTGCTATAAATAAAACTAGTATTTAAAATACTTAAACCCATGAAAAATTTAAGATTGAAAAATGGCAATAATAAAAAGTTTAGATCTAGGAAGCCTAGAAAGTATCTGTAAAACTTTAGGTGAAACTAATAACGGGCTTTCAGGAACAGAAATCACCAAATATCTGACTGAATGTAATATCAAAGATCTTCAACTAAATTCAACAAAATGGAAACGTTTATATGATGCTCTATCCTCAAAACAAACTGAAGATCGCTGTTCTAATAATGTCTTAGCTTTTATTAAATATGTTATGCGCCCTTCACGTCATATCCATAGAAAAGAATGGTTTGAAAATATACGAACTGAATTGAATTATGTTTTGTCATTTGAAGGTTTTGAACTCACTGATAGTGGCGAACTCAAGCAAGCAGACAAAGTTCAAACTTTTGATGAAGCTGAAGCACGGGCGCAAAATTTAAGAAAAACTTTATTAGATAGAAAAATACATCCTGATGTCTTAGCGTTTTGTAGAGCAGAACTACTCGTAGATAATTATTTTCATGCAGTTTTTGAAGCAACTAAAAGTATTGCTGAAAAAATTAGAATCAAAACAAAACTAACCAGTGATGGTTCTGAATTAGTAGATCAAGCTTTTGCGTATAAAAATAAAGTTCCTTATTTAGCCTTAAATAGTTTAACTACACCAAGTCATCAGAGTGAACAAAACGGTTTTATGCATTTACTTAAAGGTATATTTGGAACATTTAGAAATACTACAGCTCATGCCCCTAAAATTACGTGGAATATAGATGAACAGGATGCTTTAGATATTTTATCAACTGTGTCCTTAATTCATAGAAAATTAGACAAAGTAGCTGAAGCTAAAAAAATGTATGAAGGACAAATATAATCCCTCCTAACCTTCCTTTTAAAAGGGAGGAACTACACGAATCCAAAACCATCATCTAATTCGCGTGAAGTCCCTCTTTCTTAAAGAGGGATTTAGGGAGATTTCTTAATAAAGTAAAGATAAATCACTTCCACCACATCATCAATCTGCCCCATCACCTGCCCATTATCAAACCTCAGCACTTTTAGCCCAAGCTGAGCCAAAGCCTCATCCCGAATCAGATCCGCTTCCAATCCTTCTTGGGTAAAATGCTGACCACCATCACACTCAATCACTAAATTGGCGGCAGGACAGTAAAAATCTACGATGAAATTTAAAATGGGTTTTTGCCTATAAAATTGCAAACCTAAAATTTGCTTATTGCGAAGCCGTGACCATAGCAGCTTCTCGGCATCGGTCATGTTATTGCGCAAATTACGCGAGGCTTGTTTTAAATTATTATTGTAGGGTTTCATTTTTTATTCTCTTTTTTAAATCTCCCCTAAATCCCACTTTGAAAAAGGGGGATTTAGGGGGATTCATTCCAACAAGATTTATATATCAAAAAATGTTTATTTTCTAACTCTTCAATCTAAAACCGCCCTTTTTTACACTTTTATGTCAGCAAACATTATGTTTTTCGATAATAATAAACTTTTTTACATTCTCCCCTATAAATACAGATTGGTACATCCATGAAAAAACTCATGAACGGTGCAGAAAACATCGTAATTGAAATGTGCAAAGGCTTTGTTCTTGCCCATCCAGAACTCGCATTTAACGAGTCGCACAAAATCATTTCACGCAAAGAAAAGCACAATAACGTGGCACTTATCAGTGGTGGTGGTAGCGGTCACGAACCTGCCCATGCAGGCTTTGTCGGTACAGGCATGTTAGACGCTGCCGTATGTGGTGATGTATTTGCATCTCCATCGCAAATTCAGGTCTATAAAGCCTTACAGCAAGTCGCAACTGACAAAGGCGTGCTGATGATCATCAAAAACTATTCTGGCGATATGATGAATTTCCAGAATGGCGCAGCCCTTGCAACTGAAGACGGCATTAAAGTTGACTATGTAAAAGTGGCAGATGACATTGCGGTTAAAGACAGCCTATATACAGTAGGTCGTCGTGGTGTTGCAGGCACAGTATTTGTACATAAGATTGCAGGCGCAGCAGCATCAAAAGGCTTAGAACTTGCAGACGTAAAAGCGATTGCTCAAAAAGCTGCGGACAACGTCATTAGCCTTGGTTTTGCTTATAGCTCATGTACTGTTCCAGCCAAAGGCACGCCAACGTTTATTTTGGCTGATGACGAAATGGAATATGGCGTCGGCATCCACGGTGAACCGGGCATCCGTCGTGAAAAAATCCTGCCATCTAAAGAACTGGCGCAGCGCATTGTTGATGACCTATTTCTGGATCGTCCTGATTTGACTGAAGTTGCAGTTTTGGTCAACGGTTTTGGTAGCACACCGCTGCAAGAGTTGTATGTCTTTAACCATGATGTATGCGAACACCTTGCACGTAAAGGCATCAAAATTTACCGCACATTTGTCGGCAACTATATGACCAGTATCGACATGAATGGTGCATCTGTGTCCTTGCTTTCTGTCGATGATGAATTGAAAACTTACCTCGATGCAGCAGCCAACACCCCTGCATTTAAAATGGATGGTTCAGCAGCACAGCCTTTAACTTTTGTGTCCAAAGATGCTTCAGCCAAAGCTGTAGTAAACACCCAAGTTGAAACACAGCCTGAACATGCGGTGATTAGCAATGAGCAATTCACCATCGAAAACATGCGTTATGTGGTGGATGTGATGTCTGCCTGCATCATTAGAAATGAAGTGCCATTCTGTGAGCTGGACGCGCATGCTGGTGACGGCGACTTCGGTATGAGCGTGGCGAAAGGCTTTAAGCAATTAAAACGTGAATGGCAAAGTCTGATTCAAGCGCAGCAGATGGATGAATTCATGCTGAACTGCTCAATGATCATTATGGAACATTGTGGTGGCGCGTCTGGCCCAATCTGGGGTTCAGCATTCCGTGCAGCAGCGAAATCAATTCAAGGCAAATCAGTTTTAACTGTCGCTGATTTTGCCGAGATGCTGCAAGCAGCGGTCAAAGGCATTCAAACCACAGGTGAGCGTTCATTTGGACGCGGCGCAGTGGTGGGTGATAAAACCCTGATTGATGCACTTGTACCTTGCGCAGATTCTTGGTCTGCCCATACCGATAAATCCTTTAAAGAAAACTTTGTACTTGGTGCAAAAGCGGCGGTTCAAGGCGCTGAAAATACCAAAGAGATCGTAGCGCGTATGGGACGTGCGGGAACTGTAGGCGACCGTAGTCTTGGCTATCCAGATGCAGGCGCACATGGTTTAGGCGTGATCTTTACGGATATTGCAGAACATATTAAATAACTGAACATCTTAAAATATTGCCAGACCACATCAAAAGCATCGATTCGTCGGTGCTTTTTTTATGGCTATTTTAAAGCACTTTTTTTCATCAAATATCTCATTCATACAATACCTTTAGCATGAAATTCATTTTCGAATAGTGCTTAAAAATTAACACAATTGAGCTGCTTTATCGCCCAGCGCTTTGCTAAGTTAAAAACACATAACGATAAAAAAGGATGAGACATGGATTTCACTCAAATTTTCATTCATGACACTACATGGACTTTTGCTGCCGAAGTGATTTTGCGTAGCGTCATTATGTTCGTTTTAATCATCGTATTCTTACGCCTAACAGGCAAACGCGGCGTGCGTCAGTTATCCCTCTTTGAAGTTGCCATCCTCCTTGCTTTGGGTTCAATTGCAGGCGACCCGATGTTTGAAGAGGAACTCCCCCTCTTACAAGCGCTCATTGTGATGACGGTGGTAATTGGTTTATACCGCGTAATCACTTGGCTCATGATGAAATACCAACCCTTTGAAGATTTAATTGAAGGTAAAGCCCTCTACATTGTTGAAGATGGTGAATTGGTTTTAGAAAAGATTAAACAAGGTAAAATGTCACATGATGAATTCTTCTCTGAAATGCGTCAGCAAAATGTGGAGCATCTTGGACAAGTTCGAGTTGGTTTATTAGAAAGTGATGGAAAATTTAGTATTTTGTTTTATCCACCTGAACAAGTGCGTTATGGACTGCCACTATTTCCGAAACCCTATAAAGCGGTTCGAGATATCAAAATGCATTAGCTGTATGCCTGTACGCACTGTGGCAAAACCATGTACATTTACGGTGCTCAGGATACCTGCCCGCGCTGCGGATGTTGTGACTGGGCTGAAGCGATTAATACACAGCGTTTAGCTTAAGCATTCAAGGCTAAAACTTTAAAATTCTGTGCCGCTTCAATTAAACACGTCATCAAAATACAGTAAGATCCAACGACCATCACCACAGACCCACCCTTCAATGTTTTATTCGCCATCTAAAAGTGCAGCAGCAGAGATTTCATTGGTTAATATCTGTGCATCATTTCAGTTCAGGCAAGACATCCAGCTTTCATCTTTTGAAGACCACAAGATGCTCAGACAGACTCCCAAAAATGTATCATGAGGAAATTTTCAGTTTTATTCTCGCACTAACATCTATCAATCAGTTGACATCCTCACCCCCTTAAAAGAGGGTGATTCCTACAGCTAGACGCTTATGCCCAAGCGCAAGAATGTTTAGAGCTGAGTTTATATCTCGATCATGAGCTGTACCACAGCTCATGCACTCCCATT